>CAYJGV010000012.1:24716-34826 GCA_964369715.1 uncultured Bacteroides sp.
GAATCCGCCACCCAATAAGTACGGATTCTTCACTTCGCTTGGAATGACAGGTGAACTTTACCCCTTGTCATTCCGAGGTACCGAGGAATCCGCTCTCCAATAAGTACGGATTCTTCACTTCGCTTGGAATGACAAGTGAAGTTTACCCCTTGTCATTCCGAGGTTCCGAGGAATCCGCCACCCAATAAGTACGGATTCTTCACTTCGTTCAGAATGACAAGTGAACTTTACCCCTTGTCATTCCGAGGTACCGAGGAATCCGCCACCCAATAAGTACGGATTCTTCACTTCGTTCAGAATGACAGTTAAGGTTGGTAGCTCCTTCACTTCGTTCAAAATGACAGTTAAGGCTGGTAGATTCTTCACTTTGTTCAGAATGACAGTTTCTATCTATTTGCTTTGCAATTTAAATTTATTCTTAATCAATTCGTGTAGCACTTATATTTTCGCTATAAATTGAAAAATTAACTATGTCTAAAACTTCATTAATCTGTGTATCATACACAACTATATTTAAGCCGTCCTGTGCAGTATTTAACACAGTTTCGTAATTTATGCTAATTATAGAGGGTGCTTTTTGCACATCGGCGCTAATGCTTACAGGTGTGCCATTAACCTCTGTAGAAAAGCTTACCTTATGTGTTTCACTTGCGGTATATATGTTTTGACCATCTGACAAAATAGCCATTGCCGCATGTTCATATGTGTGGCTATTGAAAGCGGATAAATTATAATTATTTAAAATTTCTTGTATTTCTACAGGCAGTTCTTTTTTGGAATAATTTATATTTTTTACTGTCAAAATCGCCGTTATATGCTGTTGATTTAATTGCTGTAGATATAATTGTAAATCGTTTTGCATTGCAATTTCACTGCGTAGATAAACATCATAATCAAATGCCCACTGCTCTTTGCTATCGCTGTTTGTTTTATCAGTAAAACTGTAATTTTCTGTTAAATAATTCGCCACGAAGTTTGTAAAAACTTTTGCGCCATCAGTGTTAAAATGCGAATAATCGGCAAAGTGAAGCGTTTTATCAATGCCTATTTCATCAAGCATTGTATTGGTGTCGATAAATTCAATTCCATTTTCATCAGCGTAATTTTGCACTGCATTTGTGAAATCACTGCGCCATTCTTCCGTTGGTGTTTTAATAAAAAGAAGTTCTGCATTATTTTCATCGCAAAGCTGTTTAATTTTGTCAAGTGCCGCAATATTCTCCTCGCTTATTTCAAAGTTTGGCACAGGCTCATAATAGCTTTCAAGTGGTGGCACAAAATAATTATTTATATTGTAAAATCCGTATAAATTCACACCGTGCTCTTCGTCACCAAAGGCATATAAAAAATCTTCTTGTGTCAGCGATTTCCATCGCGTGTGGTATCTTAAAAGCGGTGACATCAAATAAAGCATATCATCTTCGGGCAATTTCATGCTTTGCACCGATTCATACTTTTGCACAGAAAACGGCAAATGGTCGACTAATTGGTGAATTTTATCCTCGTCTGTTTGACTGTAATAGGCAGTGCTTCTCACTTCAAACACGACAAGCTCTGGCTTTTGGCTTTCAAGTGCGTTTTCAAGCACAACTGCACTTGCGGGCACTTGTTGTAGCGGATTACCCAAAACAAACGATGTTACACCAATATCATTATAAATTTGCAGCGGATTTACCGCACAATAAATATTACTCGAGCCCACAAATAGGACATCAAGAGAATTTTCTTGCAAACTTTCATATTTATTAAAAGATTGGGTTTGGTCTTCACCTAAATATTTAATTTGTAAAACGCTTTGCAAAGCATTTGCTATAAGCAAAAACCCAAGCATAAATACAGCGAATTTAATTGTTTTTTTCACAATTGCTCCCATTGAATAAATTTTAATTTATGATGAAATTATTACTAGACAGTGTTTACGCAAGTTGAAATGAGCAAGTTTTGAACGTTTTTTCTCTACAAGGAAACAAAACGAAACACTCCTTATTAACATGTAAATTTTAACGACACCGTAGAGCGGAAAAATCGTCAAAATAAGCCGCCTGAACTTTTGTGTGGCACTGAGTAAAATCAAAATTGAAAATATATGAAATCTGCGGAATTATAACCATAGCCATAGTAGCCAAACACAAGTATACCGAATATTAAAGCGTAGTAAAAAGCCCATCTTAAGACAATGTTTTGTTTAAGAACCATGCTTCTTAACGCTATATTTTTCTCTCGTAAAACATCTGTAAAAATCAAAATGCCAATTGCAATAACAGCAAGGTTAAAATCGTATTTGTCAAGGCCTAAAGTGTACAAAGAGCCATCCCAAAACGCCCAAATATTAAAATCAACAAAAATGTTTTTAATAATTACAAGGCTTTGCAAAACGCTGTCTGCTCTGAAAAACACCCACGAAACACACACGAGCATGAAAGTTATTACACCGCTGAAAAATTTAAAACCTCTGCCCGTTTCATTTATTTTAATCTTATTTAAAATTTTATTTTTTATGGGTGCAAATATACTTTCAAATATTTGCAATGCACCATGGAAACCACCCCAAACAACAAAAGTGAAATTTGCTCCGTGCCAAAGCCCACTTGCCAAAAAGACAATCATTGTGTTTATATATGTGCGAATTTTGCCTTTGCGGCTACCACCCAGTGGGATATATAAATAATCTTTAAACCATGTTGAAAGGCTGATGTGCCAGCGGTGCCAAAACTCTTTGATAGATGTTGCAAAATAAGGCCGCTTAAAGTTTTCCATTAAATTTATGCCCAAAATCTCGGCAGAACCTATTGCAATATTGGAATAACCACCGAAATCACAATAAATTTGAAACGCAAAAAAAACAATTGCAATTACAATATGAAACCCGGAATATTTTTGATAATTATCAAAGACATGTGTCACTAAAACCGCTAATCTATCGGCAATCACAACTTTTTGAAACATGCCATATGCCATTCTTAAAAGGCCTTTTCTCGCACTGTTATAATTAAATTTTCGCTCTGTTTTTAATTGTATAAGCAAATTTTTGCTTCGTTCAATAGGCCCTGCGACAAGTTGAGGAAAAAAACTTACAAAAAGTGCATAGCGTAAAATGTTTTTTTCGGCCTTTATTTCGTTTCTGTAAACATCCATAGTGTAGCTTAGTGCTTGAAATGTGTAAAAGCTTATTCCCACAGGTAAAATTATATCAAACGCAGGTACGTGCAATTGTATGCCAAATACACCAAAAACACTTTGTATTGATTGAAGCGCAAACGCTGAATATTTAAAGAAAAACAATATAAATAAGTTTAAGCTAAAGCTTAATGCCACCCATAATTTTTTCTTAAAAAGTGCTTGTTTTACATTGGTATCGGCGTTTTCTTTTGAAATAAGCAAACCGCTTAAATAAGTTATGATGGTTGAAATAGCCATTAAAACAGCATATTGTGGATTCCAGCTCATATAGAAAAAATAACTTGCGAATAAAAGCCAGATGTATCGCAACTTTTGCGGTATGACAAAATAGAGCAAAGTTACCACAGGAAAGAACAAAAGAAAATCCACCGAATTGAACAGCATTAAGGCACCCCACTTTCATAAAATATTTTGAGCATATATTTAAAATAATAACATATTTTGTTTATTTTAACAAGGTTTAGCTATTGCGCTTTATTTTAAATTTAAAATTTATACTTTTTAAAATTTTATCTGCATATAATTTATTATTGCCGGCCAATCAGTGTGGTTTAAACACATTGCTTTGACTAAGAAAAAAGGATGATGAACAATGATATTTTACCCCGAAGGAACAAAGATTTCTAAAGCGCCGTCTAATATAACCGAGCTTATGCAAACAATGCACACAAAGCAAATTGTCGAGGCTGTTGCAATTTCCTGTGATTCTAGCCGCAATTTGCACTTTAACCTTGGCGAAATTAACGCAATTATGCCTAAAGAAGAATGCACCTACAATGCAAAAGAAAGCGATGTAAGGGACATTGCAATTTTATCACGAGTCGGAAGAAAAACATGTTTTATCATTAAAGATATTGTTTTTGATGACAATGATGTTTATGCTTTAATTTCAAGGAAAGAAGCCCAAATTCAATGCATGGAAGAATATATTAATGCAATTAATATAGGCGATGTTATAAGTGCTAAAGTAACACACCTTGAAAATTTTGGGGCATTTTGTGACATCGGCTGCGGAATTATTGCACTTTTACCAATTGATTGCATGTCGGTTTCAAGGATATCGAGTGCGGCAGACAGGTTTTATCAAGGGCAGGAAATTTATTGTATAGTAAAAAACAAAGATATTTTCGGAAGATTGGTTTTAAGCACCAAAGAGCTTTTTGGAACATGGACGCAAAATGCAGCAAATTATCACATAGGACAAAGTGTTATCGGAATAGTGCGCAGCATCGAAACATATGGCGTATTTATAGAGCTTGCTCCAAACTTAACCGGTCTTGCAGAAAACACAATTGATGTTAAATGCGGGCAATGCGTAAGTGTTTTTATTAAAAATATTCAAGAGGAGAAAATGAAAATCAAACTTTCAATTTTGCAAAAAGTTGATGATGTTCCCACAAAACACTATACATATTCGCAAACATCGGGACATGTGCACAAATGGGTTTACTCCACACAAAACAGCACAAAATTTATGCAAACTGTGTTTGACGAAAACACAATAAACGATTATAATGATACTATATTATAATTACATTTAAACGTGGAGGCCTATTATGCCAATAGATGTTTTTACACAAGGGGTTAAGCCCGGCGGGTTAAACACATCAAAAGAGATACGCATACTTTTATGCTATTTATTAAACAGTGTCAGTTTGCCTGTTACAATGTCGCAATTAGAAAACGCCCTTTGGGGTGAAGAGCTAGTGAATTATTTTGAGCTTGCCGTTAGCCTTGCAGATTTATGCGACAATGAATTTATTTTAAAACAAGGCGATGAATACACTTTATTGCCAAAGGGCAAAGAAATAGCAGATGAGCTAAGTTTTGATTTGCCGTTAACAGTTAAAGAAACCGCACTTAGGGCAGTTGTTCAAATGCAAAGCTTAGCACTTAAGCAAGCACTGCATAAAGTTGAAATTGAAACGCTTGAAAGCGGATATAAAGTGCATGGTTGGATAGATGAAAACGGCGATGAAGTTTTTAGGTTTGCTGTGTTTATGCCTGATAAAAAAAGCGCCAATTTTGTTAAAAACCAATTTGTGTTACATGGCGATTCGGTTTATGCTGTAATGCTTGCAGGCATAACGGGTAATGTGCCGCTGATAGAAAAGGCATTTGATACATTAGAAAAAGGCGATTAATTTTTTAATTCACCACAAAACAAATAAGAGCATCTGCTTTTAAATTTGTTTGATGCAACTTTTGATTTTACTTAATGTATGAATTAAAAGTCGCATCAAATTTAAAAGCAGATGCTTTTTTATTTATAAATTTCTCACGAGCAAAAAAAAGCGGAGAAATATTGTGTATATCAACGAGCATTTTGTGATGTATGGCGAACATTTTGCCGACGTTTTTTACAAAAGCGACTTTGAGGGCAACCCCACTTTAAAACGGCTTTAGGTGAAGCTACTATTCATGGTATACTTTTGCAAGGCCGCCTTCGCTTGTCTCTTTATATTTACAGAATAAATCCTGCCCTGTTTCGTACATGGTTTTAACCACCACATCGAACGAGATTTTTCTTGTATGTGTTAAAAAATTTGCAAAGCTAAGCGCATTTATCGCCCTCATTGCCGCTACTGCATTTCTTTCTATGCATGGAATTTGCACAAGTCCATTTATAGGGTCGCATGTAAGCCCTAAATGATGTTCCATCGCAACTTCTGCCGCATATTCCACTTGATTTAAATCCATCAAAAACAATTCCGCAAGGGCTGCTGCCGCCATGGAGCACGCACTTCCTATCTCGGCTTGACATCCACATTCAGCGCCACTTATTGATGCATTTGTTTTTATTAAATTGCCTATAATTCCACCAACAGCAAGTGCTTTTACAATTTCAAAATCGGTAAAGCCCTTTTTTTGCTGCATATAATAAAGCACTGCCGGCAAAACTCCGCACGCACCGCATGTTGGCGCTGTCACTATAGTTCCCGCCGCGGCATTCTCTTCACTTACCGCAAACGCATATGAACAAACTAGCCTATGTTCTCTTGTTTCAGGGCTTTCATCGATATGCCTTTGATTAAACAAAAACTTCGCCTTGCGCTGTATGTTAAGACCACCTGAAAGCACACCTTCGTTTTTTAGCCCATTTCTAACCGATGCTTTCATCTGTTCCCATATTTTTTCAAGGTATGCAAATATTTCTTCGCCTTCAATTTTCTTTACATATTCCCAAAGCCTTATTCCGTTTTCCTCGCAATAAGCTTTAATTTCTTCAAAGCTTTTGTGCTCATAAATATTTTGTGCCACATCAGAGCTTTGTCCGTCAATTAAAATTTTACCACCACCAACACTGAATATTGTACTTTGTGCCAGTAGTTGTTTGTTTTCATCAAAAGCTTTTAACACCATTGTATTAGGGTGATGTAAATTTTCCTCGGTATCATTCCATATTATTGTGGTTTTGTCCTGCCCAAGGGTGTCTAATATGACTTTATCCGTCATATGCCCTTTGCCTGTTTTGCAAAGCGAACCATATAAAACAGCCTCAAAACATTGCGCATTTGCGTGCTTTTTAATGAAATATTCACATGCGATTTTGGGCCCCATGCTGTGCGAGCTTGACGGGCCTGTGCCTATTCTGTATAACTCTTTTAATGATTCCATATTCTTACCTTTTAAAATATTATAATTAATAAACTAAGTTTTTGCATTGAGCTATAGCGCAATATTCTATTATTATTCTCATAAATCATAATATTATTTTATTTTTTAATAACGCTTTAAAATTAATATAATATTAAGCAAAAAACCCTCGTAGCATAACTACGAGGGTTTTTGGTGCCGCTGACCAGACTTGAACTGGTACGGTATTGCTACCGAGGGATTTTAAGTCCCTTGTGTCTGCCGATTCCACCACAGCGGCTTAATGCCTTAAAGTGACTTTGATTAGTATACAACAAAGCTTTTATTTTGTCAATGCTTTTTTTAATTTTATTTTAAAAAAACAGCAAATTTTTTTCCTTATTCGACAGTTTTTTTATTTGCACTAAGTTAAACTGTTATTAAGGGGGTGTAAAATTGCAAGGCGTTATTTATATTGATATATTAATATTAATAAATTCCATTATATCATACTTTTTAATTAAATTATGTATCTATGTTTCGCAGAAAAAAACAAGCGCTTTACGACTTTGTTTTGCAAGTTTAATTGCAGGGTTATCCTCTTTGACAATATTTTTGCCATTTTCGGATTTATTAATGATTTTCGTAAAATTGCTTTTTGCCGCTATAATAATTTTTATCGCATTTAATTTTATAAATATAAAATTATTTTTAAAAATGCTTTTTACTTATATCGCCTTTAATATTGCATTTGGAGGCTTAGTAATAATAATTATTTCGCTTGGCGCAAACAATATAACATTTAAAAACTACAATTTATACATACAAATATCCCCGATTTTATTAGTGTTTTGCATATTGTTTATGTATTTAATAATACAAATATTTTTCTTTGTTTTTGATAAATTCACGCCCAAAGAAAGGGCTGTTTTTGAAATTAAGCTTGAGGAAATTACCATAAGCGGCACTGTTTTGCTTGACACAGGTATGCGTATAAAAGATGCAATTATGCAAAAAAGCGTTGTGCTTTGTAGTTTTGTCAGTTTAAATAAACAATTGCCCAAAAATTATGCAGACGCATTACTACTTTATTTTGAAAAGCAAGAACTAAGCTATGGATTATGGCTTATAAATGTGAAAACTGCTTTGGGAATGCAAATGTTGCCGGCGATACTTGCAAAAAATTTACATGTTAAAAAAAATGATATAAAACCCACAAACGCTAAACAAATCGAAGAAATCATACTTGTTTTTACCAATGAACAATTGGCAGACGGCAGCATCGACATGCTTATTAATCCGTCAGATTTAACATAGCACAATTTTAAATTATTAATTCAAACTTTATAAAAATTTGTTTAGTTTACAACAAACATAATATTAAATCGGAGGTAATTATGAAAAAAATAAATTTTTCAAAATTGAAAGCGTATTTCAGCATATTTTATAAAAAAATATTAAACAAAATTAAAGCCGAAAATTATTGCTATTATATCAATGGCCCTGAAGTTTTGCCCGCACCACTTAACAAAGAAGAAGAATTAATTGTTTTTGAAGGTTTAAGCGAGGGCAAGCAATCTTGCAAAGATTTATTGATTGTGCACAATTTGCGGCTTGTTGTATATATTGCTAAAAAATTCGATTCACCCACCACCTCTGTGGAGGATTTAATCAGCATAGGCACAATTGGGCTTATTAAGGCCGTTAACACGTTTGACCCTAAAAAAAATATAAAGCTTGCAACTTACGCCAGCCGTTGCATTGAAAACGAAATACTTATGTATTTAAGAAAAAGCTCGAACAAAAGGCAAGAAAGCAGCATAGATGAACCGCTGAACACCGATGGTGACGGAAACGAATTACTTCTTTCTGACATTTTAGGCACCGACCAAAACGAAATTAGCAATGCACTTGAAGAAACAGCAGAAAAAAATATGCTGTTAAATGCGGTTTCACGTTTGCCGGCACGAGAAAAACATATAATGCAGTTGCGCTTTGGGCTTGGCGGTTTTGAAGAACACACTCAAAAGGAAGTTGCCGACATTATCGGCATCTCGCAAAGCTATATATCACGCATTGAAAAGAAGGCTTTATCCAGACTTAAAGTCAGCTTAAAAGAAGGTTAAGTCTTTTATTTTTTGCATTCAATTTTAATTCTATAAAGAAATTTATCATATTAAATTATTAATATTTTGTTAATCCGCTGGAAAATTTATCCATAAATATTTGTCATTATTATAAAATTTACATTTATTGTAAATACATTTTGTACAAATGTGAGAAAAAATCATTTTTGTTTAAATTATACAAGTTTATCCCAAACTTTTATGGTATAATGCACAATATATTTTTATACAGTTCTATAAAAATATTTTGGCAATGCCATAAACGAAGATGTTGAAAAATTAAGTCTTTGCAAAAAAATACAAATTTTCAAAGGCAATTTTATCAACAATTTCTAATCGGATGTTTTAATTTATATAATTAAAATTATCCCTATAAGCCATGTTGTGTAATACATTTTTAAACACAACTTAAAGAGATTGGAGCAAACTTATGAACAAAAGTAAATTAATAACAATATCAAATTTTAGTGAAGTAAAAAACATTGTCAATGTTGCACAGCAACAAGATTATGTTGTGGGCGTTCAAGACACAAAAGGTGCAATTGCAAACGCACAAAGCATTTTGGGCTTAATGAGCCTTGATTATTCTTCGCCGGTTACACTTGTAAGCGACAATGAAGCTGCACTTGAAGGCATTGCAAAGGCATTATCATAAACACATTATATAATGTATTATAACAACATAATCGATGAGGGGATATTAAGCTTTGGTTTAATATCCCCTCATCGCGTAAAATTGCGTAAAACATCTTTTGCAATCTTTAATGCAAATTGCATTGAATTAAATATAAAAGCAATCACTATTTATTTTGTTATTCCTTGCAATAAGGCAATAGGCATTTTGCGTTGTTCCTTAGCTGCTATTTATTTTGATGTAAAAACAAACTTAACAGCATTTTATATACGCACACTTATTTTATAAAACAAAAAGCATAATTTGAGTTATGAGAAAACACGAGTATAAAAGAGTATATGCAAGAAAACACGAGCTTGTAAGGAACAAATTAAAAAAATGGTAAAAATGTATTGACATTGCAGCAAACATGCTTTATAATCATTAATGCGCCTGTACACATAGCGTGTGCTAGGCATAATCATACGCATGCATACGCATACGCAAATTTAGTATAGGAGGAAATATATATGAGCACAACTCTTGCAAAACCGGGCAAAGTAGAACGCAAGTGGTATATCATCGATGCTGCAGGCAAACCGCTTGGCCGCACCG
>CAYJGV010000013.1:0-34512 GCA_964369715.1 uncultured Bacteroides sp.
AGGAGGGTGAAATTTTGTCACAAAGTACAGTCAATATCCAAAGGCTTAAACAAACAGGTGAAACACTTACTAATATTTCTGCCCATATTTCTCAAAATGAAAGGGCACTTGAAGAAATAATGCAAAGTTTAGGAAATAATTGGAAGGGCGAGGCAGCCACTACATATTTAAATGCATACAAGCAAAATGCACCGGAACTTGCGGCCATGGCAAAGCTTTTAATGGCGACATCACAAACATTGACACAAATAGCAACTAGCTATACAAAACAAGAGTCAAGCGTGGCAGATTTAATCCGCTCGACATTGCCAAAAGGCTAAATATAAAATTATAAGGAGTTGATGTAATGGCAGGTTCAGAAATTACCGTTAATCATGTAAAGCTCAGAGAAAGTGCTGCTGAAATAGATAGAATATACAGTTCTTACCGCTCTTACTTAGAGGAAGCCGCGGCAGAAACCCAAAAGTTGAAAGGTGTTTGGACAGGAGAAGCTGCAACCGCTTTTTTAACCAGTTTTCAAACAGTTAAAACAAATTGTGATAACTATCTTGAAACTTTGCGCTTAACAAGCCGTGCGCTATACGATACAGCCGATAATTACGAGCAAAGTGTAAAAAACATTACAGCACAGGCAGAAAATTTGCCCAAATTGCCCGGCAATACAATGCGCTAAGCTAAGGAGAGTGAATTATGTCTACATATAAAGTGTCTTATAAATTATTGGCACAGCAAGCGGATGATTTAACAAAGCTTGGAACAAAATTAGGCACACTTGCTGAAACGTTGAACGCAATTCCCGCAAAGATGGGCCAGGGTGAAATGCTTGAAAAAGCAAAGGCGGATATTCAAGCACTTGCTTCACAAATGGGTTCGCAAGGCGAGCTTTTATCGATAGCTGGCGCAACTCTCAGTGAAGTTGTTGAAGATTATTCAGGCGTTGAAACAAAAATGGTGCAACAAACAGAAACCACAAGGGCGCATAACAGAGATTTTTACAAAAACCCTGTGGCTGTTTCAAGTGGAAGCGGCCCTAGTACAGCAGTTGATGTCACCCCGATAAATTCTGTTGATGCAAGTAGTTCTTACAGCTATACGCCGGCAGAATCCACCGGCGCTTATGACACAAGTGCAACAAGCGCTGATACAAGCGGTTCAAGTGTTAATTCTATGCCGGACAGCGTTAAAAGCACACAAAGTGCTGCAAGTTCAAGCGGCATAGGCGCAGCGGCGGCAGGGGTTGCAGGTGCAGCTGTCGGTGCAGGTGCAATTGTTGGCGCAAAAGCTGTTATGGATAAGATGAATAAAAACAAAAAAGAGAAAAATGGTGATTCATCGAAATTGGATTATAGCATGAAGAATGAAAACACAAGTGAAAATATCACTGCACAACAAAATAGCAATATAAACAGTGGCAGTGATTATGAAGTTGAAGCAAAGCTTGCCCTAGCAAAGGCAAAGCTTAATAAATTAAATGAAGAACAACAAGAATTATAATTGAGATTGAGAGGAGAATAATTATGCGTAAATTATTATTGGTTTTAATGGTGTTAGTGATGAGTGTTATGCTGTTTGCAGCATGCGGTGAAGAGGAAAGAACAGCGGTTGCGCCTACACCAACAACGGCAGAAGAACCTGTGGCAGAGGAAGAACTTTACAGCTTGGATTTTAGGCTTTACAATTACAGCAATGCGGCATTGACAGACATAAGGATTTCTGAAAGTTCTGAGGATACATTCGGTGACAATATTCTTCCTGATGGCTATGTATTGCCCGATGACGGCAGTGTAGAAATTACATTTGATACACTAGCGCCGGCAGGAACTTTATATGATATGTACACAAATGATGAAGATGGTGATGAATATCATTATTATGATATTCCACTTACGGCAGTAACAGAGTTAAGCTTATATGTTGAATGGTATAATGACGGAACATATAATAACTTATATGAGTATAAATAAAATTTTGATATAATATTATTGGCGTGGACTGTACTCAGTCCACGCCAATAATTTTTTCTGTTGAAGATATAAATAAATAAAAAATAGTGTGATTTGCTTATAAAGCTGTAAAAAACCTTGAAATTTTAGCAATAATATTTTTGTTAATCCTGTGCATCAATAGTCGATACACTCATAGTAATTTCTTCAAGCACATCAAGCAAAACACTGACAGTTTCAAGTGCTGTAAACATTGTAACATTGTTTTCAACAGCGCATCTGCGTATTGCATAGCCGTCTGTCTCTTGGCTTACAACGTCGATATCACGTGTGTTTATAACATAATTCACATAGCCTTTGCGCATAGCTTTTAAAATTTCGTCACTGCCTTCGCTTAATTTTTTTCTGCTGCGTGTTTTAACTCCGTTATCACACAAATATTTTGCAGTGCCATTTGTGGCTTCAATATTAAAGCCTAATTTATAAAAACGTTTTATAAGTGGCAAAACCGCCTCTTTATCTTTGTTTGCAATTGTCACCAAAATTGTGCCGTAATTTGCAACATTCATGCCACTGCTTTGAAGCGCCTTATAAAGTGCACGTGTAAGTTTTTTATCATAGCCTATTGCTTCGCCTGTCGATTTCATCTCGGGAGATAAATATGCATCTGTGCCGTGCAATTTTGAAAAAGAGAATGTAGGTGCTTTAACATACCAACGCTTTTTATCAGGCGGTGTCATTTCTGTAATGCCTTGCGATTTCAAGCTTTCGCCAATCATTACTCTCGCTGCTATATCTGCCAGCGAAAACCCAGTAGCCTTTGATAAAAACGGCACTGTACGAGAGGAACGAGGGTTTACTTCAATTACAAAAACATCATCATTTTCATCGACGATAAACTGTATATTATAAAGCCCAATTATGCCTATTCCAAAGCCTAATTTTGCGGTATACTGCTTAATTTTCTCTTTCACTTTTTCGCTGACACTAAAGGTTGGATAAACGCTGATAGAATCGCCTGAATGTATTCCTGTTTTTTCAACATGTTCCATTAAACCGGGAATAAATACATCTTCACCGTCACAAATTGCGTCCACTTCAAGCTCTTTTCCAACGATGTATTTATCCACTAAAACAGGTTGGTCTTCACTTACATCAACGGCAGTTTGCATGTAAGCACGCAGGGCGCTTTCACTTGCGATTATACGCATCGCCCTTCCACCCAAAACAAAACTTGGGCGGCAAAGCACAGGATAGCCTATGCGGTTTGCAACTTCGACACCTTGTTCAACTGTTGCAACTGCCTCGCCTTTGGGCTGTGGTATTCCAAGCTCGCCCATAATGCGCTCAAAGTGTTCACGGTTTTCTGCATTTGTGATAGCCTGTACACTTGTGCCTATAATTGGCACTCCCATTTCGGCAAGTGGCATCGCCAAATTAATGGCAGTTTGCCCACCTAAAGAAACGATTACGCCCTCAGGTTTTTCAAGCTCGATAATATTCATAACGTCTTCGAGTGTGAGGGGCTCGAAGTACAATTTATCGCTTGTGGTATAATCGGTTGAAACGGTTTCGGGGTTATTATTGATTATAATTGCCTCATAGCCGGCTTTGCGAATTGTCCAAATTGCATGCACGGTGGAATAATCAAATTCCACACCTTGTCCAATTCTTATAGGGCCTGAACCAAGCACAATAATTTTTCTTTTATCGCTTACAATGCTCTCGTTTTCATCTTCATAAGTTGAATAAAAATAAGGGATATAACTGTCAAATTCACTTGCGCAGGAATCTATCATTTTATAAACAGGCATTACTTTAAGCTTTTTACGAAGTTCGAAAATTTGCTTTGCGCTCATATTCCAAACTTTGGCAATATAGGCATCGCTTATGCCCATTTTTTTTGCTGTTATTAACGCTTGTTTGTCGCCTTTCATCTGCACAATATTTGTTTCCGCATCAATAATTACTTTGAATTTTTCCAAAAAGAACATATCGATTTTTGTTATATTTGCAATATAATCTAAATCGGTTCCCATGCGAATTAAATGCGCTATAGCAAAAATTCTATCGTCAGAACCCTCTTGTACATAATCCAAAAGCTCGCATTCTTTATAAGAGTTGAACTTCTTTGAATAAAGATGTGAAACGCCTGTTTCCAGCGAACGAATGGCCTTTAAAAGGCTTTCTTCGATGCTTCTGCCAATGCTCATAACTTCGCCTGTTGCCTTCATTTGTGTGCTTAAATTTTGCTCGGCGTCGGTTAATTTATCAAAAGGAAAACGTGCGATTTTTGTAACGACATAATCCAGTGCAGGCTCGAATGCAGCCGGTGTATTTGCAAGCATAATTTCATCTAAATGCAAACCAATTGCAATTTTAGCGCTAACACGTGCTATTGGATATCCGCTAGCCTTACTTGCAAGGGCAGAGCTTCTTGAAACACGAGGGTTAACCTCTATTAAATAATAGCTGAAAGAATGTGGGTCAAGCGCAAATTGCACATTGCAACCGCCTTCTATTTCAAGCTCTCTTATAATTTTAAGTGCACTTGTACGAAGCAATTGATACTCTTTATTTGTAAGTGTTTGGCTTGGTGCAACTACGATGGAATCGCCTGTGTGCACGCCTACGGGGTCGATGTTTTCCATATTGCAAACAGTTATTGCAGTGTCGTTTGCGTCACGCATAACCTCGTATTCAATCTCTTTAAAGCCCTTGATGCTTTTTTCTACAAGCACCTGCGAAACAGGTGAAAGCTCAAGCGCTTTTGCAATAATTCTACGCAATTGTTTTTCGTCGTCTGCAAAGCCGCCGCCTGTGCCGCCAAGTGTAAAAGCAGGGCGCAAAACAACAGGGTATCCTATTTTTTGTGCCGCTATAACACCATCTTCAATGTTTTCGGCAGTAAAAGATGGCAAAACCGGCTCGCCTAGTTTTTGGCAAAGTTCTTTAAAAAGTTCTCTATCTTCTGCACGTCGAATAGAATTAAAACTTGTGCCCAATATCTCCACTTGGCATTCTTCCAAAACGCCTTTTTCAGCCAATTGCATTACTAAATTAAGCCCTGTTTGTCCACCGAGGCCGGGAACAATTGCGTCAGGACGCTCATAGCGGATAATTTTTGCCACATATTCAAGCGTAAG
The DNA here is from genome assembly GCA_964369715.1 of uncultured Bacteroides sp. GTDB lineage: Bacteria > Bacillota > Clostridia > Oscillospirales > Ruminococcaceae > Ruthenibacterium. The sequence continues at coordinate 5,090 of CAYJGV010000013.1, forward strand.
TGGTTCCATGTAAACTTTATCAGCAATATCGGTGTCTGTCATAATTGTGGCTGGGTTAGAGTTTACCAAAATAACCTCATAACCCTCTTCGCGCAATGCAAGGCAAGCTTGTGTGCCTGCATAATCAAATTCGGCGGCTTGTCCGATAATAATCGGGCCGGAGCCTATAACCATTACGCTTTTTATATCTGTACGTTTAGGCATTTTGCTTCGCCTCCTTTTCTTCTTGCATCATTTTAATAAAGTCATCAAATAAATATTCACTATCTTCAGGGCCCGGTGCACTTTCAGGGTGATATTGCACCGAATAAATTTTGTCTTTTTCACAGCGTACACCCTCGGGTGTATTGTCAAGTATATTTATATGTGTAAGTGTAAGACCTGTGTTTTCAAGGCTGTTACTATCTACTGCATAGCTGTGGTTTTGGCTTGTTATTTCAATTTTACCATTAATTAAATTTTTTACAGGGTGATTCGCTCCACGGTGACCAAATTTTAATTTATATGTTTTTGCTCCATAGGAAAGACAAATTATTTGATGCCCTAAACATATACCGAATATCGGCAATGTGCCTTTTAATTCTTTTACAAGCTCTACAACACTTTTAACATTTTCAGGGTTTCCCGGGCCGTTGGAAACAAATAATCCATCGGGCGAAAGCGCCTTGATTTCATCGACTGTCGCTGTGTGCGGCACAATTGTAACATTACAGCCCAATTTGTTAAGACATCTTATAATATTTAATTTAATGCCACAATCTATCGCTACAACATTATATTTAGCGTTTGATGTGCGAGAATACCAACGTTTTTTACAACTTACACTATTTACAACGTCACTTTGCAGCTCTTGGCTATTTATTTTTGCAAGTGCTTCTTCCTTGCTTGTTTCAATTGATGTAATAAGCACTTTTTGGCTACCCTCACTGCGGATAACACGTGTTAATTTTCTGGTATCTATGCCCGAAATTCCGGGAATTCCGTATTCCTCAAGTTTTTCCGACAAAGTATTTGTATAACGAAAATTGCTTGGCAACTCGCAAACTTCTCTTACAATAAGTCCGCTTAAAAAAGGTGCGCGAGATTCGTCGTCCTCTGCTGTTATACCATAGTTGCCTATTAAAGGGTAAGTCATTACAACAGTTTGTCCCATATAAGATGGGTCGGTTATTATTTCTTGATATCCTGCCATTGAAGTGTTAAAAACAAGTTCTGCAAGGCTTTCTTTATGTGCACCGAAAAAACAGCCATAAAATTCCATGCCGTTTTCAAGCACAAGTTTTGCTGTATAATTTGCCATACGCTTTACTTTCCTTCCAATTATAATATTTGTAATTTAAGTTGTATGAATTAATCAATAAATTTGTTGTATAAATATACATTTGTATTCATCTGGTTTTATAGCAATGATAAAGAACGAGAACATGAAGGGATAGCATATTATTCGTATATATCAATGTTAGGTACGTGGTATTTAATTAATATTATTATGTTCATTTTTATTTCTTAAATTGAATAATATACCGCACAAAATGCATATTTATTTATTTTTCATGCATAATTATACTAAACTTACAAGGTTTTGTCAAGCATAATATATACATAAATATAATACAATATTAGGCATTGTAATTTTGAGCAAAATCGAATAATTGCAAAAAAGCAAAAATAAGCTCATTATTCCTATTCTATCGCAAGCAAAGTGTTGCATAGCATAGAATAGTTGCATAATATAAAGCATGAAAATTATCACAAGTGCATAAAAAATAAACTATTGACAATATTATAATAGTGTTGTATACTCAAAACAATATGATAAAAACTATGATGAGAAGAGTAAATTAAAGTGTATGTCAAAGAGAGCTGTTGTTTGGTGAAAAACAGCACAGAGCTTTAATGGAAGAACATCTCGGAGTTGCTAACCGAAAGCATTTGCAAGTAGGCCTAGACGTTTAACAAGCGTTACTTTGTTAAGTATTAATTATTGATATTTTTGCTGATGAGTGGGTTTTATTTTAAAACCTATTTGGGTGGTACCACGGAAGATTTTTCAGGCTTTCGTCCCATATTTTTATGGGATGAAGGCCTTTTTTGTATTTAAAGCCGAAAGGATTGAAATTTTCATGCTAAGAACAATTTATTGTGGAGAATTAAGACAAGAGCATATAAACAGCAGTGTAACTGTAAGCGGATGGGTGCAAACCATTCGCGATATGGGCGGCATTGTGTTTATTGACCTTAAAGACAGAGAGGGCATTTTGCAAGTGGTTTGCGATGCCAATAATATGAGCGAAAATGCCTTGCAAGAAGTTAATTTGCTTAAAAATCAAAGTGTTGTGCAATTCACAGGCACAGTTCAATTACGTGGAGAAGACACAATTAACACAAAAATACAAACAGGAACTATTGAGCTAAAAGCAGAAAAAATCAAAATTTTATCACATGCACAAGGCTTGCCTTTTTCTCTTGATGAAAATAATGTAAGGGAAGATTTAAGGCTTAAATATAGGTTTTTGGATATTAGACGCCAAGAATTATTGAATAATTTGAAATTTAGGCACAAAGTGCAAAAATATGCACAAGATTATCTTGATGAACAAGGCTTTATTGCCGTTGAAACACCAATGCTAACCAAAAGCACACCTGAGGGCGCGAGAGACTACCTTGTGCCAAGCAGGGTTCACAAAGGTGCGTTTTATGCGTTGCCTCAATCGCCACAAATTTTTAAACAACTTTTAATGGTGGGCGGGATTGATAAGTATTATCAAGTTGCACGTTGCTTTAGAGACGAAGATTTAAGGGCGGACCGTCAGCCTGAATTTACACAAGTTGATATGGAAATGTCATTTGTGGAGCAAGAAGACGTTTTAGTGCATTTAGAAAATTTGTTTAAATTCATATTTAAAGGTGCAATGAATATAGAGTTTAACGAACCTTTTCAAAGGCTTACATGGCATGAAGCGATGGATAAATACGGCAGTGATAAACCCGATTTAAGGTTCGATTTACCAATTGTGGATTTAACCGATATTGCGAAAAATTGTGAATTCACCGTGTTTAAATCAATTGCACAAAGTGGCGGCGCAGTAAGGGCAATTAACGTAAAAAATTGGGCAGATTATAACCGCAGTGATGTTGAGGACTTAACCCAAAAGGCTATGTCTTACGGCGCAAAGGGTATGGCGTGGATAGCGCTTCGTCCTGACGGTGAAATTTACTCTATTTTGACAAAATTCTTATCTAAAGAAGACATGGATGCAATTATAAAAACAATGGATGCAAAACCGGGCGATTTCATCTTGTTCTGTGCGGATAAACTTGATATAGTGCGCAAAACTTTAGGTAATTTGCGTATAGATATAGCAGAAAAATTCGGCCTTCGCAAAAAAGATGTTTTTAAAATGCTGATAGTGACAGATTTTCCACAATTTGAGTATTCCGAGGAAGAAGACAGATTTATAGCAATGCATCACCCGTTCACAATGCCGTATGAAGAAGATGTGCAATATCTTTTCAGCGACCCGGGTAGGGTGAGAGCGCAAGCGTACGATTTTGTTTTAAACGGCGTTGAACTTGGAAGCGGAAGCATACGTATATACGATAAAGATATTCAACAGCAAATGTTTTTAGCGCTTGGCTTTAGCGAGGAAGAAACCGAGGAAAGATTTGGTTTCATGGTTAATGCCTTTAAATACGGAACACCGCCACACGGTGGCTTTGCATTTGGGCTTGATAGGCTTGTTATGCTTATGGTTGGGGCGCAATCGTTAAGGGACGTTATTGCATTCCCTAAAGTTAAAGATGCTTCATGCGTTATGACACAAGCGCCAAGCTTTGTTGATGATGAACAGCTTGAAGTGCTTGATTTAGGGCTTAGAAACACACTGTCGGGCGAAGAAATTGCCACCAAAAAGAAAAAGCAAAAGAAAATAGACGTTGAAAATGTTGCACATTTGGCAAGGCTTACTTTAACAAAGGAAGAGAAAAAAACAGTAGAGCCTGAAATGCAAGCAATAATTGAATTTGCAAATGCTCTTAGCGAAGTTGACACAAGCGGAATTGACATAACAGCACATGTTGTGCCTATTGAAAATGTGTTTAGAGCCGATGAAGTAGGCGAAAATATCCAAAGAGATGAACTGCTTTGTAATGCACCCACAAAATTTGAGGGTTATATTACAGTGCCGAAAGTTTTAGAATAGGAGGGACAAAAGATGGAATTGACAAAATTTACTTTAGTTGAACTGCAAGAAAAACTTGCAAAAAAAGAGTGTTCCTCGCAAGAATTAACGCAAGAATATATAAACAGCGTTAAGCAAAACGATGAAAAAATAGGGGCATATATTTCGTATAATTACGATAATGCGCTTGAAAAAGCAAAAGAAGTTGATAGCAAAATTCAAAGCGGAGAAAAACTTTCACCGCTTAGCGGCATACCATGCGGAATAAAAGATAATATCAGCACAAAAGGCATCAAAACAACATGTGCCTCTAAAATGCTCGAGAATTATATTCCGCCTTACAATGCCCATGTTATGGAAAAGCTGAATGCTCAAGATATAGTCATGCTTGGCAAATTGAACATGGACGAATTTGCAATGGGTTCCACCACAGAAAATTCGCATTTTAAAATCACACGAAACCCCAGAAATTGCGATTATGTTCCCGGCGGAAGCTCCGGCGGAAGCGCCGCTGCCGTTGCGGCAGATGAAGCTGTGTTCACCCTAGGTTCGGACACAGGCGGCTCAATAAGGCAACCTGCCGCATTTTGCGGTGTTATTGGAATGAAACCAACTTATGGTACCGTTTCAAGAAACGGATTAGTTGCATTTGCGTCATCACTTGATCAAATTGGTCCACTTACAAAAACCGTTAAAGATAATGCAGTGGTTTTGAACGCAATAACAGGCTATGACAAAAACGACAGCACATCTATAAATCGTAATTACAGCGATTTCACACAAGGCATTGAAGATGGCGTAAAAGGCATGAAAATAGCACTGCCTAAAGAATATTTCGGTGAGGGCATTTCTGCCGAGGTTCGTAATGCTGTTGAAAATGCAGCAAAAACTTATGAAAAACTTGGCGCGCAAATAAAAGAGGTTTCGCTGCCATCTTTAAAATTGGCATTGCCTGCCTATTATGTTATTTCCAGCGCAGAGGCATCATCAAATTTGGCAAGGTTTGACGGTATACGCTATGGTTACCGCACAGAAAACTTTGCCGATTTAGAAGAACTTTATAAAAAATCACGCAGTGAGGGCTTTGGCAAAGAGGTTAAAAGGCGCATTATGCTTGGTTCTTTTGCGCTAAGTTCGGGCTATTATGATGCTTATTATAAGAAAGCATTGCAAGTTCGCACTTTGATTATCAACGAGTTTACAAATGTTTTTGCCGATTTCGATTGTATACTTTCACCTGTTGCGCCTACTGTCTCTTATAAAATAGGAGAAAAAAGCGAAACACCGCTTGAAATGTATATGGGTGATATATGCACAGTGCCTGTGAATATTGCAGGTTTGCCATCGCTTTCCTTGCCTTGTGCAGATAACAAAGACGGCTTGCCCATAGGCATGCAATTGATTGGTAAAACATTCAGCGAAGCTACATTGTATAAAATTGGGTATGCATTTGAAAATGAAACAGGCGCATATCATTTAAATAAAGTGTAAGGAGGAGTAAAAATGATAAAAGATTATGAGATGGTCATAGGACTTGAAGTGCACTGTGAACTTGGAACAAAAACAAAGATTTTTTGCTCTTGTCCCACTACATTTGGCGCAGAGCCAAACACACAAGTTTGCCCTGTTTGCCTTGGTATGCCCGGCACTTTGCCTGTGCTTAATGAAGAAGTTGTAAATTCTGCTATTAAAGCAGGACTTGCAACAAATTGCAAAATAAGCAAATTTTCAAAGCAAGACAGAAAAAATTATTTTTACCCCGATTTGCCCAAGGCTTATCAAATTTCACAATATGACTTACCTTTGTGTTATGAGGGTAATTTGGAGATTGAAACTGATAAAGGTACAAAAAATATCGGCATAACACGTATTCATATAGAAGAAGATGCAGGCAAATTAGTGCATGATGACAAAGAGGGCACAATGATAGATTGCAACCGTTGCGGTGTGCCTTTAATTGAAATTGTGTCAGAGCCTGATATCCGCTCAGCGGAAGAGGCAGTTGCATACTTTAAAAAATTACGTGCTATTTTGCTTTATACAGGAATTTCAGATTGCAAAATGAACGAAGGTTCGCTTCGTTGTGATGTTAATTTATCCGTTAGAAAACTTGGAGAAGAAAAGTTTGGCACACGCACAGAGATGAAAAATCTTAACTCTTTCCAATTTATTTTAAAGGCTATCGAATACGAATACAAAAGACAAGTGGAACTTGTGGAAAAAGGCGAGCAAATTGTTCAAGAAACAAGACGCTTTGACCAAAACAACGGCAAAACTTTTTCAATGAGAAAAAAAGAAGACGCAAACGATTACCGTTATTTCCCCGACCCGGATTTAGCACCGATAATTACATCGGACGATAAAATAAATAATATCCAAAATGCAATACCGATGTTGCCAGATGCACGAAAAGAACTGTATATCACAAAATATGCGCTGACACCATATGATGCCGAATTAATTACAAATGATATGGAGATTGCAAACTTTTTTGAAGCGGCGGCAAACAAAACTACACATACAAAAACCCTTGCCAATTTGCTTATTGGCGATGTGCTAAGAATGCTTGAGGGTGAAGAAGATAGCCTTCAAATTTCACATGATGTTTTGGCACAAATTGCAGAACTTTCAGGCAATGGATATGTAAACAGCAGTGTGGGCAAAAAACTTGTAAAAGAGCTTTGGCAAAAAAATGAAATAACTGATGTTAAAAACTATGTAGATGAAAACGATTTAGCGCAAATCAGCGATGAGAGTGTTTTACTTGACATAGCAAAAGAAGTTATGGAAAAACAAAGCAAACTTGTAAGTGATTATAAAAGTGGCAAAACAAACGCAATGAAAGCCATTATAGGCCAAGTTATGGCAAAAACCAAAGGCAAAGGCAATCCTGTTATGATTAATGAAATCATCGAGAAATTAATAAGTGAATAATTTTAAAATATCCTAATTTCGTTAAATTCGTCTAAAGATAGTGTTAGATTAATTTTTAAAAATCGATAAAATATATGAACAAAACCTTTTGAATTAGCAAAAACATGCTAGTTTAAGAGGTTTTGTTTTTTTCGAGAAAAGGTGTAGATTTATGATAATCTCGCGTTGTTTTTTTATTTACAGCAGGATATTTGGGAATTTTCACTAAAAACAAATAATTAAATTGTGCAAATTTTAAAATGTCACAAAACTTATGCGACAAACTTAATTTTCTTTGTGTTGTATTGCTAGTTTTTGCGTGATATACTGAATTTAACGAAATGAGGAAGAGCTCACCTCATTTTAGCTATCAAAATAACAATATTTGAAAAGGGGATAATTTCAGTGAAAAAAGGTGTTCAAAGTTTTGGCCGTTTTTTAAGCGGTATGGTTATGCCAAATATTGGCGCATTTATTGCATGGGGCTTAATTACAGCATTATTTATTGATGCAGGTTGGCTTCCAAATTCAGAGCTTGCGGCTATGGTTGGCCCGATGCTTACATACTTACTTCCTATTTTAATAGCATTTACAGGCGGTAAAATGATTGGCGACATCCGCGGCGGTGTCACAGGCGCCATAATGGCTTTCGGTATAATTATTTATGGTACAACAACTCTACCTAACCCAACAACTATGCTTTTAGGCGCAATGGTATGTGGCCCTTTGGGTGGCGTTTTCATTAAATATTTCGACAAAGCGGTTCACGGTAAAATTCCTGCCGGCTTTGAAATGATTGTAAACAATTTCTCTATTGGTATTTTCGGCACAGCTCTTGCTGTTATTGCATACTACGGCCTTGGCCCTATGGTTGTTATCTTGGTTGGCGCTTTGGGAACAGGCGTTGATTTCTTAGTAACAAGAGGCCTTCTACCACTTGCTTCGCTTTTGGTTGAACCGGCGAAAGTACTGTTTTTAAACAATGCAATCAACCACGGTGTTTTCACTCCTTTAGGTGCAGAACAAGTTGCTGAAACCGGAAAATCTATCATGTATATGATAGAAGCAAACCCAGGCCCAGGTTTTGGCTTACTTCTTGCATATATGTTCTTTGGTAAAGGTACAGCAAAAAGTTCAGCACCCGGCGCAGCAATTATTCACTTCTTTGGCGGTATACATGAAATTTACTTCCCATTCGTACTTATGAACCCTATTTTAATCCTTGCAACAATGGCAGGCGGAGCATCAGGCGTGTTTACTTTAACATTACTTGATGGCGGTCTTGTTGGCGCAGCGGCACCGGGAAGCATCATCGCTATGATGATTATGACTCCGGCAGATTCATATTTTGCAAATATCATGGGCATTTTAGTTGCAACAGTTGTTACATTTGTACTTTCTGCTGTTCTGTTAAAAGCATTTGGCAAAGATGAAGACATTGAAGCGGCTCAAGCTAAAATGAAAGGCATGAAATCCGATTCAAAAGGCACAGCAAGCGCAGCGGTTGAAGCTGTACAAGCTGCAAGCACAGCAACACTGGACAATGTTAAAAAGATAATATTTGCGTGTGACGCAGGCATGGGAAGCAGTGCAATGGGTGCAACAAAATTACGCAAAAAGCTTAAAAATGCAGGACTTGAAGGCATTGAAGTTAAACATGCACCGGTTAGCGAAATACCCGAAGATGCCGATGTAATTGTTACACACAGCCAATTGAAAGAGAGGGCAGCGGCATCAAATCCCGATGCATATTTGGTCCCTATACATGATTTCTTAAATGCACCTGAATACGACAAATTAATTGAAGATTTAAAAGAGAAAGCGGAGGCAAAATAATGTTAACATTTAATTATGTAATAAAAGATGAAGAGGGCATACATGCTCGTCCGGCAGGTTTACTTGTAAAAGAAATGCAAAATTTTTCTTCTACAATTTCATTTACAAAAGGCGAAAAAAAAGTTGACGGGAAAAAATTATTTGCGGTTATGTCACTTGCAGCTAAAAAGAATGAAGAAATAGCTGTGGCAATTGAAGGAGAAGACGAAGAAGCAGCATTTAAAACTTGCAAAGAATTTTTTGAGAATAATTTGTAATTAACATCAAATCAGTATAAAATATAATTATAGCCACAGGTTGAATGAAATTTAGATTAGTTTAACCTGTGGCAAATGCAAAGAAGAGGTGTGTTAATGCCGCAAATTATTTCACAAAGGCTTACAAGATTATTTCAAATTATGCTTGAAAAAAACTCTCCAATAAGCGTAGGTGAACTTGCGAATGTTTTAGAAGTAAGCAGAAGAACAATTTTTCGCGAGCTTGAAAATGTTGATAATGTGTTAAATAAGTATAATTTAACGCTTGAAACAAGTGTTAAAGAGGGGCTTTTTTTAAAGGGCGAAAAAGAAGATGTTGAAAAATTTACAAAAATGATAGATGCCTCTAAAAGCGCATCACTTATTAATAAGGAAGAGCGCAGAACGACACTTGCATTCGCACTTTTAAATAGCACAGAGTGGGAAAAATTGTACTATTTTTCAAGTATATTACAAGTAAGCGAGGCGACTGTCAGCCTTGATTTGGATTTTATACAAAGGGAACTCGAACAATTTCAATTATTACTTAACCGTAAAAAAGGCGTTGGTGTTTTAATTGAAGGAACTGAAAGAAATATACGCTCTGCAATGGTTTATTATATGTCAAAACATAATAATAACGAAGAGAGTTTTTCGATAAAATATGATTTTCCGCCAAATGAAATTGAACACGAAGTTAAAAAAATTATAAAATTTTTATCAATCCATTTAGATTGGATAACATCAGATACAATAAAAATGCTTGAATTTTGGCTTTGTGTGCAAATTGTAAGAGTGAGGAAAAACTGTTTTGTAAGTGAACAAACAAGTTTGCCAAAAACAAGCATGTTGTGGCAAACAGCCCAAAGAATAGCAGATGAGCTAAAAGGAAGTTTTGCGGTAGAAATGCCTGAAAGTGAAGTGCAATTAATAGCATTGACTTTAAGCGCAACAAGAGCAAAGCAAAAAAAACCTATAAGTGAAGAAGAAGAGGCGGCAGCATATAACAGGGTTAGAAATTTAGCCTTTTTGCTAATTGAAAACTTTGATGAAAGAATTGCACCTGCCTTAAAAACAAACGAAGAATTTGTACGTGGTTTAAGCGTACACCTTTATTCAGCGATAAGACGTATAAAAAGCGGATATATTATCGCAGACCCTTTAAGCCAACAAATTAAAGAGACATACCCTGATATTTATAACAAAACAATTAAAGCAGCAGCAAAACTTGAAAAAGATTTAAACAGAAAAGTACCCGAGGGTGAAATTGCCTGCCTTGCCGCACATTTTGGGGCGGCAGTCATGCAAATCGGACAAGATAAATTAAAACGCAAATTAAAAGTTGGCATTGTTTGCATAGGTGGAATTGGTGTTTCATATATGCTTAACAGTCAAGTGAAAAAGCGATTTTCGAATGAGATAATCACAGAGATAAGCGAATATAACCAAAAAGAACAATGGGAAGAAAACGATTTTATAATTTCCACAATTCCACTGGAATTTAGTGGAATGCCAATTGTTAATGTAAGCCCTATTTTAAGCCAAAAAGATTATGACAATATCAGAAGCACAATAGAAAATTTAAAAGCACAATCTTTCAAAACCGTTAAATTAAAAGGTGAAAGTCTGATAAAAAACGTTGAAAAATCGAGGCTGTTTTTAAAAGAAATTCAAAGCATTTTAAATAATTTTAATGTAATTAACGCAAGCGATTCTCAAACAGTGGAAGATTTAGCTAAGTTTTTAGGCTATCGTTTTGGTACGAACACCGAAAACGGAGAAATAATTTATAATTCATTAATGCAAAGAGAACGAATATCAACGCAAGTTATAGAAAGTTTAAATTTACTTTTGCTACATTGTACAACAGAGGGCATTATCCAGCCGATTATATCAATTATCACAAACGGTAAATATGGGTTTGTAAACACTAAAGGACAAAAAGCGCAAACGTGTCTTGCGATTATTGTACCAAAAAATTCCACGGCTCAAATTAAAGAAACTATTGGCTTAATTTGTTCGGAACTTGTGGAAAATGATGATTTTTTAAACACAATTTTAATGGAAGATGAAAGCGATATATACATAAAATTGGAAGAACTTTTGCAAGGGAAATTATCAAACTATTTTGCGGATATTTTTAAATAATTGATATAGATAAAAATCGCAAAACATCAAATGTAAAAACAGTTTTTTAAGTAGGCATAATATATTTGCCGATATAAAATTTAAAGTAAATAACATTAATATAAATAAAATATAAAGGAGTAGAGAATATGATTACAGCAAACGATATTATTTTGAACAGAGAAAGCGAAGACAAAGATAGCGCAATAAGAAAATGCGGTGAGCTTTTGGCAGCAGCAGGCTATGCAGACGCAAAATACACAGAAGGCATGCTTGCAAGAGACAACAGTTTCTCAACAGCAATTGGTAATTTAATAGCAATACCACACGGCGAAAAAGAATATAAACAATACATTAAAAAAACAGGGCTTTGTGTAATAACTTACCCTAATGGAATCAATTGGGAAGGCAATATTGTTAAACTAGTAATCGGTATTGCAGCATTGGGTGAAGAGCATTTAGAAGTTTTAGAAAACATTGTTGATGTTTTAGAAGAAGAAAGTGACGTTGAAGATTTGGTTGCTACAAATAGCAAAGAAAAAATATTAGAACTTTTATTAAAATAAAAGAAAGGCTAAATGTATATGATTATTACAGTTACATTAAACCCTGCAATTGACAAAACCGCAGAAATCGACCCTTTAATCCCCGGTGGTTTAAACCGTGTTAAAAGTTTTAAAGAGGACGTAGGCGGCAAAGGCATAAATGTATCAAGGGTTATATCAATGCTTGGTGCAAACAGTGTTGCCACAGGTTTTATAGGCGAGAAAAATTCCATGATTTTTGAAAGCGCATTAAGAGGAATTAATTGCAAAAACGATTTTATTAAAGTTGATGGAAACACAAGGGTTAATTTAAAACTTTATGATACTGTTAATGGAATAACCGAAGTAAACGAACCGGGTATGGTTGTATCAGAAAAACAGGAAGAAAAATTAGTGCATGATAATTTAATGACATATGCATGCAGTGAAAATATATTTGTGCTTGCGGGAAGTATGCATAAAAATGCAAAAACAAATTTTTATGCATATTTAACACAGCAATTAAAAAACAAGGGTGCAAAGGTGTTTTTAGACGCTGATAACGAAGCATTTAGCTTTGCTGTAAAAGAAAAACCCGATTTTATTAAGCCAAATAAAGAAGAACTTTTACGCTATTTTAATAAAGAAGATGCAAGCGAAAAAGAACTTGTGGATATGTGCAAAACTTTTACAGATGCCGGCATAAATACAGTGGTGCTTTCTCTAGGGGGCGAAGGGGCAATCTTTATCAGCAAAGATGAAGCCTATAAAGCAAAGGCGATTGATGTTAAAGTAGAATCCACCGTGGGTGCAGGCGATAGTATGGTTGCAGCTTTTGCTTTTGCAACACTTCAAAATTATACTTTAGAGCAAGCGGCAACTTTGGCAATGGCTTGCAGTGCAGGCGCCGTTACAACAAAGGGCACAAACCCACCAAGCCTAGAGCTTGTAAACGAATTAAAACAAAAAGTTGAACTAGAAAAATTATATTAACTTTATCATGAAAGGATTGATGATATATGAAAACAAAAGCAGTTAGATTATACGGAGCAGACGATTTAAGACTAGAAGAATTTGAATTACCCGAGATTAAAGACGATGAAATTTTGGTTAAAATAATAAGTGATAGCATTTGCATGTCTACATATAAATTATTAAGGCAAGGCAAAGCGCATAAACGTTGCCCTCAAGATGTAGATGTAAACCCGATTATTATCGGACATGAGTTTGCAGGCGACATTGTTAAAGTAGGCAAAAAATGGCAAGATGAATTTAAAGTAGGCGAAAAATATGCTTTGCAACCGGCTTTAAATTATCAAGGCAAATTAGATAGCCCCGGCTATTCTTATAAATTCTTTGGTGGAGCGGCAACTTATTGCGTAATACCGCAAGAAGTTATGGAATTAGGCTGCCTTTTACACTATGACGGTGATAATTATTTTGATGCATCTTTGGGCGAACCAATGAGCTGTGTAATCGGTGGTTACAATATTATGTACCATACAAACAAAGTGAATTACGACCACGCAATGGGCATAAAAGAAGGTGGCAATGTGCTTATTTTAGGTGGCTGTGGTCCAATGGGTCTGGGCGCTATAGAATACCCACTTGTTGCCGGAAATCGTCCTAAAAAAGTTGTTGTAACAGATGTTGACAATGGCAGAATATCAAGGGCAAAAGAGCTTATTACACCTGAATTTGCAAAAGAAAACGGTGTTGAATTGACATATTTCAACCCTACTGAATCAAGTGATGTCTACGGTGATTTAATGGCGATATCAGAAGGCAAAGGCTATGACGATGTTTTTGTATATGTGCCAATTAAAGAGCTTTGCGAACTTGGCGATAAATTGATGGCGTTTGACGGTTGCATGAACTTCTTTGCAGGCCCATCTAATTCTGATTTCACAGCAAATATCAACCTTTACAATTGTCATTATACATCTACACATATTTTGGGTAGCACAGGCGGAAACACCGACGATTTAAAAGAGGCAATTAAACTTGCAGAAGAGAAAAAATTGCACACAGCTGTTATGGTAAGCCATATTTGCGGTATAGATGCAATTGCAGACACAACTGCAAAATTGCCTGAAATAAGGGCAGGTAAAATTTTAGGATATACCCAATTTGATTTGCCACTTACATCAATTGATGAATTTGAAGAAAAAGGCAAAACCGATCCATTATTTGCAAAATTATCAGAGAGCGTAAAAGCAAATAATGGCCTGTGGAATGGTGATGCGGAGAAAATTTTACTTGCACATTTTAATGTTGTTTAATGTGAAAAACAAATCCTAATCCAATGAAATAAATAAAAACAGGGGGTGCCACAATGGTAATATTAAAAGGTACAGGTGTTTCCAAAGGAATAGCTATAGGTGTTTTAAATTTCTGCGGACAAAAACCACTTGATATACAAGATAGAAAAGTTGACGATGTACAACAAGAAATTCAACGTTTTGAGAGTGCAAGGGCGCTTGCGATAACCCAACTTGGCAAATTGGCAACCGAGACAGCTGCGAAGCTTGGCAAACAAAACTCACTGCTTTTTGAAATACATCAAATGATGCTTGAAGACCTCGATTATCATGACACAATTGTAGATTATATTACTGATAATACAATGTGTGCGGAATATTCAGTTAACGAAGTTGCAAAGCAATTTTCGCAAATGTTTGCCGAAATGGAAGACGAGTATATGAAAGCAAGAGCGGTAGACGTGCATGATGTTTCAAGGCGCATTATCGAAATTTTGCTTAATATAGAGCAAAAAGATAGCTTTGTCGGCAAACCATCTATTTTGGCAGGTGACGATTTCACACCGAGTGAAACTGCTCAATTTGACAGGGAAAAAGTGCTTGGAATTGCCACTGTTTTAGGAAGTAAAAATTCTCACACTGCAATTTTTGCAAGGACTTTGGCAATACCTGCGGTTATTGCTTTGGGCGAGTACCTTGAAGAAAAATACAATGGTTCGGAAATAATATTAGATGGTGAAACAGGCGAAGTTATAATTGCGCCTGATGAAAAAACCATGCAAGAAAAACTTGCAAAGAAAAAAGTGCTTGAAGAAGAAGAAGCAAGGCTTGTGAAATTTAAAGGCAAAAAAACCGTTTCAAAAAGCGGCAAAACCGTTAAATTGTTTGCAAATATTGGCTCTGTTGCAGATGCCGAGGCGGCAATTGCAAGCGACGCCGAGGGCATTGGTCTTTTTAGAAGTGAATTTTTATACCTGGAAAGCAGTGACTACCCAACAGAAGCAGAGCAATTTAATGCATACAGTGAAGTTGCGAAAAAAATGCAAGGCAAACCGGTTGTTATTCGCACACTGGATATCGGCGCAGATAAACAAGCGTCATATTTTAACTTGCCTACAGAAGAAAACCCGGCAATGGGCTTGCGTGCGCTTAGAATTTGCTTAACACGCCCCGAGGTGTTTAAAACACAAATCAAAGCTCTTTTAAGGGCAGCTTTGCATGGCGATATCCAAATTATGCTTCCAATGGTAACATCGCTTTGGGAAATTAAAAAAGCCAAAGAATTAATCGAAGAAGCAAAAAATGAAATGTTAAGCACAAATGTGCAGTTTAAAGCAGAGGTTCCGCTGGGCATTATGATTGAAACGCCTGCTGCTGCCATTTTAAGTGATGTTTTTGCCAAAGAGGTAGATTTCTTTAGCATAGGCACAAATGATTTAACACAGTACACTCTTGCCGTGGATAGGCAAAATGAGAGCATAGAGCAATTTTGCGATATCCACCACGAAGCAATTTTAAGGCTAATTGAAATGACAACAAAAAATGCACATGATAACGGCATTTGGGTTGGCATTTGCGGTGAGCTTGGTGCAGATTTAAACCTTACAGAATTTTTCGTGAACATCGGAATAGATGAACTTTCGGTTACACCATCAGAAATATTGACAGTGAGAGAAAAAATCAGCTTAGTTTAAAATATTTATACATAAAAACACCCATTCTACACAATGGGTGTTTTTTTATGTAAAATTATATTTAATATTTTGTACAATAAATATCTTTTAAAATTCGAAAATATTGTGATATAATATTATTATACTAAACAAAGGTATATTATATAAAAATGTAATATAATTAAAAAGTTTAAATTAAAGTTATAGATTAAAATTAAATATTTAAGGAGTGGTTTCTATGAAATATATTATTGTTGGCGGTGTCGCCGGTGGTGCATCTACAGCGGCAAGGCTTAGAAGGCTTGACGAAAAAGCTGAAATTATCATGTTTGAAAAAGGGCCGCATGTTTCTTTTTCAAATTGCAGTTTGCCTTATAGATTAAGCAATCAAATTAAATCACATAATGATTTAGTCCTTATGAACCCTACTTCGTTTCAAAAACGCTTTAATATTATAGCAAGGGTAAACAGTGAGGTTATTGCAATTGACCGTGCAAATAAAACAGTAAGGGTTAAAGAAACAAATGGTAATGAATATACAGAAACATACGATAAATTAATTCTTTCTCCGGGTGCAAATGCAATTGTGCCAAAATTAGAAGGATATGAAAATGCAAATATATTTATAGTTAAGAATGTAGTTGATGTATCAAAACTATACGATTTTATAAATGGTGATAATAATGTTAAAAACATCACAGTTGTAGGCGGTGGTTTTATTGGTGTCGAAGTTGCCGAAAACCTTAAAGAGGCAGGTTTTTGCGTAAATTTAGTTGAAGCAGAAAACCAAATATTAAGGCAATTCGATTACGACATTGTGCAAATAATGCATAAAGAGATGATGGATAAGGGAATTAATTTAATTCTTGGCAAAAAAGCAGTAAAGTTTGATGGCAATAATTTAATTTTAGAAGATGGCACATCTGTTGAGGGTGATGCAATTGTAATGGCGATAGGCGTTAAACCAGACACAAAACTTGCACTTGATGCCGGAATTGAGCTTTCAAAAACAGGCCATATAAAGGTTAACGCAAACTGGCAAACAACAACAGACAATGATATTTATGCCGTAGGCGATGCCGTTGAAGTTATAAATGCAATTACACATAAAACTTTTGCACTACCCCTTGCAGGGCCCGCACAAAAACAGGCACGTCAAGCTGCCAACCATATCTATGGGCAAACAGTGCAAAATACAGGCTATATAGGCTCTTCTTGCATAAAGGTGTTCGATTACAACGGCGCCGCAACAGGCCTGAATGAAAAACAGTGCCAAAATGATGGCATAAATTATGACATAGTATATATTATGCCACAAGACAAAGTTGGGATAATGCCTGGTGCAGTACCGTTTTTCTTCAAGCTTGTCTATGAAGTACCCACCGGCAGAGTTTTAGGTGCACAGGCAATTTCAAAAGGCGATGCCGCAAAGCGCATCGATGTAGTGGCAACTTTAATTAAATTTAAAGGCACAATAGCAGATATGGCAGACCTTGAACTGTGCTATGCACCGCCAATGTCAACTGCAAAAGACCCCACAAATATGGCGGCATATGTTGCGCAAAATTTACTAGGAAATAAATTTAAACAGGTGAAAGTAAGCGAAGTGCGAAATTTAGTGGAAAGTGGAGCTTATATTATTGATGTGCGTGAAGAACACGAGTACGAGCGCGCGCATATAAAAAATGCTGTAAATATACCACTTTCACAATTCCGCGATAGATTAAGCGAAATTCCAAAAGATAAGCCGGTTTATTTGCATTGTCGTTCTTCTCAACGAAGTTACAACGCTTGCCTTGTGCTTTATGCTAATGGTTTTGAAAATGTTTATAATATTTCGGGAAGCTTTTTGGGATTGTCATTCTATGAATATTTTGATGATTGTAAAACCGGACGTGATAAAATTTTGACTGATTATAATTTTAATTGATTGCATTTTAATAGAAATTGAAAGGTTTCCTAATATGAAAATAAAAACAAATTACACATGCGCTTTATTATTATCTATGGATTTATTGGGCGGTAAATGGAAAATGAGAATATTATGGCATATTTTAAACGGTGATAATAGGTTTTCACTACTACAAAGGGGAATTCCCGATATAACGCATAAAATGCTTGTGACACAAATAAAAGAACTTGAGGAAAGTAAAATTTTAATTCGTACAGTTGTCTGCGAAAAACCATTAAAAGTGACATATAAATTATCTAGTGAATACAATGAACTAATACCGCTCGTTGAGGGATTTTGCAATTTTTCAAAAGAATACGCAAATAAAAATGACATAATATTGCAAGATATATAGGTACAAAAAAGTACGTTATTGTCAAATTTATAATCTTTGATATATAATTGGGATATAATAAAACCAATGCCATAAAACAAATATTTAAAGGCAATATAAAAGGAGACAATAATATGAATTATCCAAGAGCTTTTTCTCACATCGGTTTATCTGTGCCGAATTTAGAGCAAGCAGTAAAATTTTACAGCGAGGTAATGGGCTGGTATATCGTTATGCAACCATCTGTTATCAAAGAAGAAAACACCTCTGCCATAGGAATTATGTGTGAAGAAGTGTTTGGCAAAGGCCATGGCGATTTCAAAATTGCGCATATGGTTACATCTAATGCTATAGGCATAGAGTTATTCGAGTTTGTAGAAAACGATAAACAAAAACAAGAATTTAAGTTTAAAAACACAGGAATGTTTCATTTTTCAGTGCAAGACCCTGATATAGAGGGCTTAATTGAAAAAATAGTTGCTAATGGCGGCAAACAACGTATGCCTATTAAGGAATATTACCCGGAAGAAAAACCTTATAAAATGTGCTATGTAGAAGACCCATTTGGCATAGTTTTTGAAATTTACACACACAGTTATGAAGTGACATATTCAAAAGGCGCATATTAAAAGAATATCCCAATGGATTATTTCCATTGGGATATTTTCAATTTAATAACAATATCATGATATAAATTTTGCAAAAAAATAAAAAAACTCTTGACTTTAGCGTTATAAAGTGTATAATAAATTTAAACCAATGAAGTGGAGATAAAACTACACAGCGCATCTAAAGAGAGCTCGGACGGTGAAAAAGAGCGAAAAGCGGGGTAGGCAAATGGGCCACTGAGGGCAAGGGGAAACGGCAATTTTGCCGAAGTATCTTATGACGGAAGCCACCGTTACAGGGCAGAAGCGTGTTTGCGTTTCATAGAGTGGTTCGTTTTTTAAAACGGGCAAACAAGGTGGCACCACAGGTTTTATATTTTCAACCTGTCCTT
Organism: uncultured Bacteroides sp.; assembly: GCA_964369715.1. Classification (GTDB taxonomy): domain Bacteria; phylum Bacillota; class Clostridia; order Oscillospirales; family Ruminococcaceae; genus Ruthenibacterium. The sequence continues at coordinate 24,126 of CAYJGV010000013.1, forward strand.
GTGTTTTTACACAGGGGCGGGTTTTTTATTCCCCGCTCCGTTATATTCGGAGTGGGGGATTTTTGCTAAATTACTTTACTTTGTTTTAAATGTTAATTTGCAGGCATATAGTTCGGCAAACAAAACCTCACTTTTACAATGAAAGGAAGTATATCATGAACAAAACAAAATTTATCAAACTAATCGCTATTTTAACAGCCGTTACAATGCTTTTTGCCTTTGGGCTAACAGCTTGCGGCACAAGCACACAAGAAAGCACATCGCAAACAACAGAGGAAAGCACATCAGAGGAAACAACACAAGACACATCAGAAGAAACACAGGAAGAAAGCACAGCGACAGAAGTTAAAGTTGGCATAGTAAACTGGGTTGATCATGCATCACTTAACCAAATTGTAGCAGCTGTTAAAGCACAACTGGATGCTTTAAACGAAAGCCAAAGCACAATAAAATTTGTTTACGAAGGCTTTGAAGCCAATGCACAGGCAGATGCAAGCACATTAAACCAAATTGCGGCGGATTTAATTGCTGATGAAATAGATGTTATAGTAGCTGTTGCAACACCTGTTGCAGTTGTAATGCAAAATGCAACTGAGGGCACAGGAATACCTGTTGTTTTCTCAGCGGTTACAGACCCTGTTCTAGAAGGCTTAACCGATAACGAATATGTTACAGGCACATCTGATGCTTTAAACACAAATGCTATAATGGAGCTTATACTTGCCGCAGACCCGGACGCAACAAAAATAGGTTTGCTATATGATATAGGTCAATCTTCTTCAACACAAGCAATTGCCGATGCAAAAGCATTTTGCGAAGCAAACGGCCTTGAATATGTAGAGAAAAACGGCACAAATAACAGCGAAATTATTTTGGCGGCTGAATCTTTGGTTGCCGAGGGCGTAGACGCTGTATTCACACCCAGCGACAACACAGTTATGACAGCACAACTTGCAATTTATGAAACATTTGCAAATGCACAAGTTCCACACTACGGCGGCGCAGATTCCTTTGCATTAAACGGTGCATTTTGCGGTTATGGTGTTGATTATGTTCAACTTGGCACAGCTACAGCCGATATTATAGCGCAAATTTTTGTTGACGGCAAAATGGCAGGCGAAATTCCTTTTGAGACATTTGACAGCGGTATCGCAACTGTAAACACAGAAACATGTGAGGCTATCGGCTTCGATTTAGAAACAATTAAAACAGCGTTTGAGCCTCTTTCAACTGAATTTATTGAAATTACAACACAAGAAGATTTTTAAGGAGTTTTGCCCATGTTAGCCAATATTTTTTCAATCGGAATATTGCAAACAGCGCTTGAAATAGGCTTTGTATACGGACTTATAGCCATTGCGCTGTTCATCAGTTATTCTATGCTAGGCATAGCAGATTTATCTACAGACGGCTGTTTTACTTTAGGCTGTGCCGTGGGCTGTCAAGTTGCTATTTTAGGAATGCCCATTTTGGGCTTGCTTGTCGCAATGGTGGCAGGTGTGGGCTCGGGTTTTATAACGTCATTTTTGCAAACACGCCTTGGCGTTGAAAGCATTATGGCAGGCATAATAGTAAACACGGGACTTTATACAATAAATTTGGCTTTCATGGGCTTTTCTTCCACATTAAACCTTGTTAAACAAGATACGATTTTCACACTATTCAAAGACACTTTTGGTGAAATGGGCGGATGGAGCGACCTTGTGCTTGGTGCAATTATCGTATGTTTTGTCGGCGTTTTGGTTTTGTTTTTCTTTAAAACACATCTCGGCCTTTCAATTCGTGCAACCGGAGATAACAAAGATATGGTTCGTGCATCTTCCATAAACCCTGCGACAACAATTACAGTGGGCCTTTGCATAAGTGGTGCATTAACGGCACTTTCAGGCGCAATAATTGCACAATATCAAAAAAGCATGGATATAAATATAGGCACAGGCATGGTGACTATAGCACTAGCATCGCTTATAATCGGCGAGACTATTTTTGGCAAAAAGAAACTTTCTGTGCGAATTTTTGCCGCAATAGTGGGCAGTTGTATTTATCGTATAATAATAGCAATTTCACTGCGCTTTAACATGCCGGCAAGTTCGCTTAAATTAATAAGTGCACTTATCGTTGCAATTGCCATTGCAAGTCCGGCTGTCCGTGCAAAATTTGCCCTTTATAAAACAAGGCGTGCCGCAAAGCTTACCGCTTTGAAGGGGGAATAATATGCTAAATTTAAAAAACCTCAACAAAACTTTTTACCCCGGCAGTGTCAACGAGCGCAAGGCTTTAAAAGACGTTTCTTTAAAGCTTAACAAAGGTGATTTCACAACCATTGTCGGTAGCAACGGCGCAGGGAAATCCACGCTTTTCAATTCAATTGCAGGTGGTTTTTATTTGGATAGCGGTGCAATTATTTTAGGCGATAGAAACATAACTTTCGATGCGGCACATGTTCGTGCCAAAAAAATAGGTTATCTTTTTCAAGACCCTTTAAAAGGCACTGCGCCTAATATGAGCATAGAAGAAAATTTAGCGCTTGCTTTTTTACGTGCAGGTGGGAAAAAGCTTTCCGTGTTTTCACACATAACAAAAAAAGATAGAGATTTTTTCAAACAACATCTGTCTTTATTAAATATGGGGCTTGAAAACCGCTTATCACAACCTGTTGGCATGCTTTCGGGCGGACAAAGACAGGCACTTACCCTTTTAATGGCGACACTTGTTCCACCCGAACTTTTACTTTTGGACGAACACACTGCCGCACTTGACCCTGCCACGGCCGAAAAAGTGCTTGATTTAACCAAAAAAATTGTTAAAGAGCAAAATTTAACTTGTCTTATGATAACACACAATATGCACCAAGCTTTAGAGCTTGGAAACCGCACATTGATGATGGACAGCGGCCGCATAGTGTTTGACTGCGAGGGCGAGGAGAGAAATAAGCTTACAGTGGAAGATTTACTTGAAAAATTCCGTCAAAATGCAGGGCTTGCCCTTGATAATGATAGAATACTGCTTTCAGGTGAAGATTAAATCATCAATTTTGCAATAAGCAAAAATTATATTATATATTAAAGGTGTTTTATGACAGAAAAAGAAATTGCCGAAATTAGGCGAAGATTTAAAGTGGATAAAAACAATATAAATTCGCTGATAGGATGTTATGTCAATGCAAATGGTGATGTTTTATCACAATTTAAGCTATCGACTAATTTTATGGATAGCAATGAAAAGGAAAAATTATTTGCAGTGCTTCGCAAAACTTTAATGGGCACTCACGGTAAAAATTTAATAGACATCGAATTTTCTACACAGCAAGTTGTAAAAAGTGATGAACATTCGCTGTTAATGAGTTTAAGAGATTCAAAGCTTGAAGATGATGAGAGCATTCAAATGCTTTTTCAAAAAATTATTACCTCTTGCTTTTTCGAGCAATCCTATTTAATTTTGCTCGCTTTAGACGTTTATGATGTGCCTTATAAAGGTAAAGACGCAATGGACACAGGCGAAAAAGGGTTTAATTCGGATGAAATTTTCACATATATGGTATGCAGTGTTTGCCCGATTAAGGAAACCAAAGCAGAGCTTGGTTTTTCGCCCATTGAAAATGAATTTTATAGCAGCACGATAGAATGTATAGTCGGTGCGCCTGTACTGGGCTTTATGTTTCCCTCGTTTGATGACAGAAGCAGTAATATTTATTCGGCCTTACATTATAGTAAGGATATCACAGGCAAAAACGAAGACTTTGTCAGCAATATCTTTAATGTGCAATTGCCAATGCCGCCGCAAATACAAAAAGACACCTTTAATGAGATAATGGAAAACAGCCTTGAAGAAATTTGCAGTTATGATGTTTTGCAAACAATGCACACAAAAGTTAGCGAAATTGTCGCCATACATAAAGAGGCAAAGGAAGAACAACCGCTTTTGCTTTCAAAAAACCAGTTTAAGAACATGTTGAGTGATTGCGATGTGCCTGAGGAAAACCTGCAAAATTTTGAAAAAGCCTTTGATGAAAAATTTGGCGAAGATGCTGTACTTCCACCAAAAAATATAATTGATACAAGTAAAATAAATGTAAAAACAAACGATGTTACGGTAAATGTAAACGCTCAAAGCGCAGATTTACTGCAAACAAAAACAATAGAGGGTGTAAAATATTTGATGATACGCCTTGATGACACTGTCACGGTTAACGGTATAGAATTATCAGAAATATAATTTAAAGAAGTATATTTTTGTTGACAAAACCATATTGTTGTGATAGCATGATTACTCAAAGCAATATTGCTGTTAGTATTTGTGTTTTGCTATTCGCAATAGCTTTCAAAAAAGCACGTAGCGTATAATTAAACATAATGTATCAAGGCAATAATGATTTTACCGGGTTAGATGCAAGGACATATTTTAATATAATTAATAAAAAATTGGGAGTTTATCTCCCAGTGTTTTTATAGTTTAGTTAGTAAAAACTAACTTACATATATTAAATAAATGATATTGGCTAGGGGGAACGGATTCCTCGTTTTGCTCGGAAGGACAAAACAGGGTAAGCGCATTTGTCATTCTGAACGAAGTGAAGAATCCGTACTCTTTTGGGGGTGGTTGCCTAAGGGGGGAACGGATTCCTACGACTCGCCAAGAGCCGCCTTACGGCGGTTGCTCGCTTGCATTGCACTGCGGTGCTTATCGCTACACTCGGAATGACATGGTTTGGCTATAACAGTTTTATAATACAAGTGAAACAATATAATAAATGAAGATATCGTTTTATAAAGCTTATGATGTATTTATGTAAAAATCACAAGCAATATATAAACAATATAAATAAAAAAATCATATAAGTATATCAGTCTTTTTAATACAAACTTGACAGCAACAGCACCATAATTTGTTATGGTGCACAAAATACAATAAAGTAAATGGAGATTAATTTTATGTCACACAATCACGAACACGGCCACCACCACGAACACGGCCACCACAATTGTGCTTGCGCACATGGGCACGCACACGGTCATGCACACGAACACGGTCATGCGCACGGTCATGGGCACAAATGTTGCGGAAGACACAAAAAAGCTAATATTGAACAATTAAGCAAAACCGAACAGCACTTTTTGGAACATCTTGCCAAATATCGCTGTTTGCCTGTTGCACAATTTGTGCTTAAAAGCTCCAAAGAAAGCGATTTTGAATCTGTAGCACTTTCGCCTGTTTTTATCACTGAAATAACAGATACAATGGAGGAAGTGAAAAACTTTGGCAAAAAGCTGAAAAATTTAGAGCAAAAAGGCTTTATCACTTTAGATTACGATATCCCTATAAAGGACTATGCCTATAGCGAATATCATAATAGTGAGCTGTTTAAACTCTTTCAAACAACAGTGAAAGAAGCAAGCACAAGCGATTATTTAGCAGATATTGCCGAGCTACAAACAGGAAGCATGGCTATAGCAAACGGAAATATGTTTTAAGTTTATATTAAGTATTTTGTTTTTTAGGTGTGCAATTGCCTCGCCTTTAAAAAAATTTGGATGATAAGCATAATTATATTTCAATCAAACTTGCTGTTTTGCATGTTTTTAATTTGTAAAAACAAATAATTCCTCCCATATATGTGCTTGAATTTGATGTTTTGTTCAAAAATATTTAAGCTATGGTTGAAGCTTGTAAAGTGCAGGTGCAATCTTTAAAATAATTAATTGTCAAATCGTTCAAACAATTGTGAAATTCGATATTTCAATTGACAAATCGTATTAAAAAGCGCATAATATTTATAGTATATTACAACAACACACACCCTGTTATAACTAACAACAGGGTGTGTGTTGTTTAACTCATTTGTTGTTTTTAACAAGAAATAGAATTTACATATTATTTTATAAAGGAGTGAAAACATTTGCTGCAAAGCCCTTTCAAGGATGAAATGCTGTTTCAAAGTTGGCAAAGTGATTTTGAACAAGTAAATATAATATTTTTTTACTCAATGTTTGGGTATGGCAAAGAATATAAAGCTCTTGAATTTGCAAAAAAATATTTCGATAATCATATTTGTGTTGATGCTAAAGACAAATGTTTTTTAAAAGAGTTTGAAAGCGAGCTTGCTAATGATAGCAAGACGAAAAAACTGATAATTGTAAAAAACTTGCATTTTATAAATAAAGAAAAAGATATCGAGAAGGTTGATAATATTATATCTGGATTTTCAGATACTGATAATAACATAAAAATTATATTATTAAGCAATTCAGGCATTTTAAATTATATTTTGCCACTGCAATTTAAAAATAAAATTGCCGTTTATGATAAAAACAGTCTTATTTTATCGCCCGATGAAATTGTAAATATATTAAAAACTTATCCTAATTTTGCAGGGCTAAGCCTTTCAGAACTTAATAAAATTGCTGATAAATGCTATGTTTTTTGTAGTGGTTTTGCAATTGCATGCATTATATATATAAATAAATTGAGCGAAAATATTCATGATTTACAAGGTGCATATGGTTTTGCAATAGATGACTTAAACAATTATTTTAATATTAAATTGCAAGATATAAACTTTGAATATGTAGAATTATTGACAAAACTTAGTGTTTTTGACAGCTTTACAAATGAAATGGCAAGTTTAATATTAAATGAAGATGAAATGCTTCTCCTTAATGATATAAATCGTTTTGGTGGAATTTTAAGCCGTAAATCACCGAACTTTTTCGCATATGAAAAAAACATACACCGTTATTTTTGGAATTTGTTCAAGAAAAAAAACAATATTGAAATTTTAAAGACAGCGGCAGAAATACACGAAAATAATCGCAATTTTAAAATGGCTTTAAAATGCTATAAAATTTTAAACGACAGTGAAAAAATGGCGCAATTGATTATTTATTTAAGTAAAAATGCCGATGGTTGTGAATTTGCCGTTATATGCAACAAATATATAAGCGATTTACCACCTGATATGCTTGAAAACAATGCCGAGCTTTTGGGCGCAATGGCTTTGATTGAAGCATATAATTTGCGTAAAGACGGCTATCAAAAATATTTAGATGAAATTAAACAGCTTGCCATAAAAGAGAAAAAAGAAAAAACGGGAACTACAGCACTACGGACATATATGCGCACAATTATTGCATGCCCTTTATCCAGCGCTGAAACATTAAAAGATAATTTAATGATGTTTTCAGATGGCATTGTGAAGAAAAAAATTAGGCTGGATAATATCATGCCATCAGGTAATATGCCCGGTATTTTGAATGGTGGGCTTGATTTATTAAATTGGATACATATTAATAAATCGTTTCACTATACTTTGAAAAAAGCTGTGGAAATTGTCATTGGCCTTGAATCAATAGGCTGCTTTAACACACTTATGGGTGAAATGGCTTACGAGAGATGTGACAATAACATGGCGATAAAACACCTTACAAATGCGAAATATGAAGCAGAGAAGGCACAGAATTTACGAATAGAATATGCCGCCATTGGTGCTTTAGCAAAAGTTTTTATATCAGAAAACGAGTCTCAAAAAGCAAATTTAATTTTAGAGGAATTCTGCCAAAAGGCAAAAAAAGCGAATTATAACGAGCTTTTGCCAAATGTGTATTCCAGTTTGACATTAGTTTCACTATATCATAATAATTATGTTTATTATAACAGCTGGCTTGCAAATTTTGCACCTAATGAATACGGAGATTTTTATTTTACGGCAAGGTATGCACTTTTAACAAAAGCTAAGGTGTATATGGCTGGGGCACGTTATTTAGATGCGCTTTTTATTTTAAATTTATTAGAGCCTTATGCCGTTGAATGTGAGAGAAATTATTACTTAATAAAAATTAATTTGCTTAAAGCTGTAATTTATCATAGGCGAAACGAAGAATGGCTAAGTTGTTTTTTAAACAGCGTAAAAAAAGCAAGTGAGTATAAAATCTTTCCGGCAGTTGCCGAGGAAGGTGCACCCGTTTTGGAATTATTTGATAAAACCAATTGGGATGATTGTGACATTGATGAGCAGTATATTGAAAAATTAAAAACAGAACTTGAGAAAACTGCGAAAAATTATCCTAATTACTTAATTGAAAATGAAAAACATGTTTATTTAACAAATAAGGAACAGGAAGTTGTGCGTTTAATTGCAAAAGGGCTTAAAAATGCACAAATTGCAAGTGAACTTTACATTAATATAGGTACAGTGAAATTTCATATTTCAAACATTATGAGCAAATTTGATGTAGATAGTAGAGCATTAATTGTGAAAAAGGCACATGAACACGAATATATTTAATGCATATTGCACAAATGTATTAAGCTGTGGTTTAACATGTTTGAACAAATCAAATACCTGTCCGTTCGGACAGTTGTCAAGGCTTTTTCTCTGCTGTATAATACAATACATCGACAAAAGATAATCTATTTTATTGCTAAAACAAATGCATAAACATTTGTTTGGGGAAATTAGTTGCAATTTATTTTAGGTTAACTTATAGTTTCGAAATAAATGTATTTATTTAAAATGCATTAACAAATATTCGTATTACACAGAATTTAAGGAGAAAATTATGAAAAAGTTAATTACACTATTAATGGCTATTGCCATGATGTTCGCATTAGTTGCTTGTGGTTCAGAAGAGCCAGCAGCAGAAACAACAACAGAAACACCTGCTGTTGAAGAAACAACAGAAGAAGCTACAGAAGAAGCTACTGAAGAAACAACAGAAGAAGCTACAGAAGAAGCTACTGAAGAAACAACAGAAGAAGCTACTGAAGAAACAACAGAAGAAACAACAGAAGAGTATTACAGCCAAGACCTTGTTATTACAAATAGCTTAGGCTTTGATATCTACGAATTATATATCGCAACTTCAGAAGATGAAGAATGGGGCGAAGATCTATTAGGCGAAAGCATTTTTGCTGCAGATGAAGTTTTAGAGTTCACAACAGACGTTGTAGGCACAGCAGACGCAACATGGGATATTAAAGTTGTTGACAGCGAAGGCACAGAAGTTGAATTCTATGGTGCTAATTTCTCTGAAGCTACAATCATGGATATCAACATGGGTGCAGACGGTGCAACTCCTACAGTTGATATGATAGCTGAGTAATAATTAGTTTAATTTAATATGTATTAAGTCTACTCTTTGAAGTCCTCAATTCCCCGAGGATTTCGAGGAGTATACTTTCATTTTTATTTTCGTTTTAGGATAACAAGCAAATTTATACTTATTATATAAATTAATTTTGAAAGGCGGTTATATTATGGCATTCGGGTTTAAAATAGTAAAGGTGAAATTTCAAAAGGGATATACAATAGAAGAACTTTTTGAGGTGATTAAAGACACAGAATTTGCAGCCGGTAAACCAAGTTTAGTAAAACATGGCTTTGCAACAATAATTGCATTCCCTGCGTTAGATTCACACAATCAAGTACAAATTATACCTGCAAGCATTAAAAAACAAGCTGCAGCTTACAATGTTATGAAAGCAGAAGCAGCTGGTGTTGAGAATATGATTAAAAACGAGATTATGGACATAGTAACAGATGATTTAATCAGTTTGAGAAGCGTGGTTGGCAAAAATTCAAAAGATATTGTTGTTCTTGTAGAAGAAACAGCAGAACAATTAAAACAAATGGGTTTATAATTAAATTAAAAGTTTACGCTATATTTAAAAATCAGTTAGGAATAATTGGTTTTTAAATATTTTTTTTGTAATTATGTACATTTTTTATTATTGTGTTGCAAGAATAATCTATAATACTATTATAAAAATCCATATTTAAGCTTGACAAATCCGCAAAGTTAGTATATACTAACGATAGGTTAGCTTCAACTTACCAACTGTTGTTGTGTAGTTATATGCAACATTTTATTTTATCAACCAGTTAGTTTTTACTAACTTAATAAATGAGGTGCGAAAATGAGCGTTGTAATAGTAGGTGGCAATGAATGTATGGAAAGACGATATATTGACACATGCAAACAATATGGTTGCAAAGCAAAAGTTTTTACAAAAATGAAGGGCGATGTACGTAGCAAATTTGGCTCTCCTGATATGATAATTTTATTTACAAACACTGTTTCACATAAGCTTGTAGCATGCGCCAATTGTGAGGCAAAACGTTGCAAAGCAAGGGTCGAGCGTTGTCATTCAAGTTCACTTTCAGCTTTAAAAAATATATTGGAAGCTATTTAATTTACATTATGTGAAAAACAAGCATAATATAAATCGGCATGTGGGCACGCTGTTGCCCATGCCAATAAAATCGCCCTGCGAGGAGATAAATAATCGGAACGAAGTGGAGCGTAGATTATGTATATTTGGTGTAATCGCATTGAACATGTCATTCCGAGTGTAGCGATAAGCACCGCAGTGCAATGCAAGCGAGCAACCG
>CAYJGV010000014.1:0-34374 GCA_964369715.1 uncultured Bacteroides sp.
TTTGTTTTTTTAGTAGGCTCTAATTTCTTACCCCAACATTTATTATAGAGCCTTTAATTGATGAATGCAAAACGGCACTTTAACGTATAAACGTTAAAGTGCCGTTTCATTTTGTAAATACTAAGTGGTTAACCTTACCTGTCATTCCGAGTGCAAGCGATAAGCACCGCAGTGCAATGCAAGCGAGCAACCGCCGTAAGGCGGCTCTTAGCGAGTCGTAGGAATCCGTTCCCCTAAAGAGTTTGGACTCTTCACTTCGTTCAGAATGACAAATGGTGATATTGTGAAGTTTTACTTCTCATTACATCAATTTTACGGTGTTGGTGTAACCGGCACCGCACCATATCTTTCAATGGTAATTTCTGTGCCGTATGGCATTATTGTGCCTGCTGAAATTGATTGTGAAATAAACTCGCCTTCTGTTTTTGTGCCATCATTAGTAACACTTGTATATTTTACAACAAAATAATTTGCGTTTGCTAATGTGCTTAAACCTGCCTCGTTAACTGCCGATACAAAATCAGGCACTGCAACCGAGGGGCTTCCCGCTTGCACCCAAATTTCAAACACCGCACCACTTTGCATTTTTGTGCCGGGCGCTACGCTTTGTTGGTAAACTTCGCCGGGCTCTCTGCCCGAGGAGTATCCCTCGTGAATTATAGGCACAATCCCAAGTGCTGTGCATGCGGCAAGTGCAGCTTCACGCGTTACTATATTTGGATATGACGCACTTGCATCTGCAACTAAATCAGGCGCATAAATTGCAGGCCCCGAAGACACAACAAAATTAATTGTCTCGTTAATTTTAATTGTCACATCAATTTTATCTTGTGATAAAATTGTGCCTTTTGCCTTATCCGATTCAGTATAAGTTGTGTTAAGTGTAAAGTTAATGCCCTTTTCTTGCAATGGTGTGTACCAATCACGTATGGCAACTTCGTTGCTGCCCACCATGCTTTGAATTACATAAGTTTCGCCTAAAGAATATACAAGCTCAACATAATCGCCCGATTCATAAAGCGTACCGGCCGCTATTGATTGGCTGATAAGCTTATCTTCGTCAACACCAAGCATGTATTTTTCATCAGTGCTTATTGTTATACCAAGTTTTGATGCCTCAAACTCTGCCTCTGTTTTTGTTAAATTTGCAAAATTAGGCACTCTTATTTCCTTGCCTTTAGAAACAATCAATATAACAGTATCGCCTTGATGTATTGTTTCTTCCGCTTTGATATTTTGGCTTATAATTTGCCCTTGTGCGATTGTGTCGCTGAATTCTTCATTTATTTGAACTATGATATTATTGTCAGTGCCAAATTTTTCTGCTTCATCGACACTCATAGTTAGGAAATTCGGCAATTCAACCGCAGATGCCTCGCCTTTGCCGTTTGAAATAACAACATAAAGTGGCGTATCTCTTTTAATTTCTGTGTCCAAAACCGTGGCATCGTTTACAGTAAACTCAATGACATTTCCTGCAGGAATTGTCAAGCTGTCCTCGGTTATTATTCTAACCGTTGTCATTTTGTTTTCCTCTGCCCATGCCTCAATTTCCGCTTTTGTCATATTCATTATATCAGGCACAGGCACTAAAATGTCTAAATCGGGCCCGGCTGATACAACTAGATTTAAAAAGTCTCCACCTGAAACAGCCTCGCCCTCCGCAGGGCTTTGGCTGATAATTACGCCGTCAGCAACTTCATCGCTAAACTGTTCCTCTTGCCTTATAAGCACATTATTCTCGCTCGCCCACAATTGCGCATCGGAGAATTTCCAGCCTTGCATCGCAGGTAAAGCTGTACCCCTTGTCAACAAAACAGCAAATACAATTATTGCAATAATCGCAATTATGCCAACAATAATATATCCCCACGGAATTTTTCTTTTTTCCTCATAGCTTACACTTGGCTCGATATTTTTAGGCACAACAAAGCCGTTTGTGTTTGCCAAAACATCGGTGCCGCCTTCATTTTGCGCAGTGTTTTCACCTTGTGGTGCATTAAAACGCATTTTATTTGCGGAAGCCGTAGAGTTTTTTGCCATTTTAGACAAAAGCGCATCTTGACCGCTTGGCTCATATTCACCCGGTCTTGTAATATTTGACAATGGTGCGCTTGGCGGCGTTTGCACTTGCTGCACATTTTGCACGCTGGGCAAATCCGGCACATTTTGCTGCACTTGTTGCACAAATTGCTGTGCTTGTGTCTCTTGAACAGGCTTTGAGGGCTGTTCAACATTCGCCGTATACACAGGCGCCTGCACTTGTGACGATTTTGCCTCGCCTTGCACCTTTTCACTTTTTGAAGCATCTAATGGCAAATTATTTTTTGCATTGCTTGCCATTTGTGCCAGCAAATCATTGCTTGCCTTGCCAGTGCTTTGTGCTGTGTTTTGCACATTGTCTTGAGAAGGCTTTGCAAGGGGCTGATGTTTCTGCGTTTTATCCGCAGAAACATCATCAACCAAACCCTCTGTTTTATTTTTATATTTGTCGAAAAAATTATTATCCATTTAGGGGTACCTTTCATTTTTGAAAACCTATGGGCAAAATGTGCTCAAAGTAAAAATTTAATTATTAATGTCTTTTTTCTTAAAGATAATAGCAGCAATAGCAATTAGTATAGCTGAATATACAAGTAGCATTCCTATACCAAGGCCAAGGCTAATTGGCATGCCTTTCACAATAAGTTGCGAAACTGTACTGTATTCTTGCATTGTGAAAAATTCGTTTATAAAAACATATGGTAGTGGTGTAAATGCTAATATATCAATAGGTTCGCCCATTGTTAAGAACGGTAATAGAATTGTTGAACCAATGAAAGCAAGCATTGGAATAATAACTGAAACAGCCATGTTTCTTACAATTGTTGATGCTGCAAATGCAAACGAATACATGAAAATAACGCTTGAGAAACCTGCTAATAAATGGCCAAAGAACATTACAAAGAAACTTGTTGCCCCACTTGCAGTATAATTCGAGAAAGCATAATCTCCAAAGCCGTAAATAACGCCCTCAACCACAATTGAAACAAGCATTATGGCAAAATACAATACAAAAATATATACTAATCCGCCTAAGAACTTAGCAAAAAGCACTTTAATTCTTGTTCTTGGTCTAATCATAAGAAGACGAATTGCACCACTTTGGAACTCGTTAGCAATACACCAGCCGCCTAAAAGAACGGCAAAAATCATGATTAATGAAAGCATGGAGTATTTTGCATAAAGCTGATTTCTTGAACCCTCTGGCACAAAATCCATATCAGGGTTTCCACTATCTAACGAGTTATCAGCAACAAGTACATCTAATTGTGCCTCTTGAATTTGTTTTGTCAAGCTGTCTAAAAATGCTTGATAAGTGCCATATTCTCTAACTTGCCACTCATCTTCATAAAATTCCTCTTCAGTTAAGTCTAAATTGCTCTGCCAGTATAATATATTCGAATTTGCACTGCTTTTTGAATTTAACGCATTGTCTTGCCAGCTTCCATCTGATATTACAATATTATTTTCAAGCCTATATTCAAGCTCCGGTATTTGATATTCTAATATGCTTTGGTTATTCCTTAATAAAGACTCAATTTCATCATTTATAAATTCTTCTTGAGATGGATTTTTAACTATGTCTTCCTCTAAAGTTTCAATTCTTTCAAGGCTTTGCTCAATATCATCTTCATAACTTCTAATCGACATGCTAACATATTTTGAAAAATCATCATTTTCCATAAGGTCGTCAAATTCATCAACGTTTAATTGTAATTTTGAAATTTCCTCTGCTCTTTCGCTAGCTGTCATTTCAAGGTATGCCTCAAATTCGGTTTGATTATAGCCAATGTAATACCAATTTTCGATTTCAAGCATAGTTTCTTTATAAAATGCCGCATCCTCATCGGTTATTTCACCATCGCCTAGTTTTTCAAGCAAAAATAAATTTATTATATTTGTCTTATTCTCATATGAAAATCTCAGTCTATAATCACGATTATTGTAATAATAATCATAATCGCTCGGCTCAGCTTGTTTAACCAGCGGTAAATAAAATTCATATTTTCCAACTAATACATCAATCAATTCCTGTCCTAATTTTACAGCATCACTTGAAAGGCCTGAATCTGTAATATATGTTTGCATATCGTAAAAACTCGAAAGATCCCACGCTATGTCGTTATTCATATCATATTCTACGCCGTCCAATTCAATTGAATTATTATAACTACTATACATTGCGCCGTAAATAATCGAATTTATTCCGCCTTGCAGAAAATTATCGTTTATATAAGATAAAGCGTGAACGCCAACTGTCATAAATGCAAAAATTAAAATTGCTGATATCAATAAAAATTTCGAGCGAAGCATATTTTTCGCTTCAGCTAAAATTTGTTTTATAAAATTCATATTCACTTTCCCCTTTAAGAAATTTGTGTTTTACTGCCACTTGTCATAGTGATAAAGTCTTGCTCTAAAGTGCGTTGTTCCCTGTTCACAGCATAAATTTTAATATTATTTGCCATTAAATCGGCAATAATATTAGGAATTTCATTGCTTGCAATCACTAAATTGACACCCTCAGGCATTAAATCACAATTTGTTCCAAGGGCCTTAAATTTTTGTAAAACAGCCTCGTTGTTATCTGTTATAAATGTGTGCGAGAACACCTCAACTTGATCATCTGTCCCCATGCTTTTCTCGCCTATGATTTTACCATTATCTATAACGTAAATTCTATCGCACATAAGTTCCATTTCGCTTAACAAATGGCTTGAAATTAAAACGCCAGAGCCCGCATTATGAGCAAGATTTTTAAGCATTTCACGTAAATCTTTTATGCCTATAGGGTCAAGTCCGTTGGTGGGTTCATCTAAAATCAAAAGCGGTGGCATGTGAACAATAGCCTGTGCAAGGCCAATTCTTTGGCGCATACCAAGCGAATATGTCTTGATTTTTCTGTCAATATTTTCTTTCATTTTAACAAGCTCGACAACCGCATCGATATTTTTAACGGCATCGGGCCCATAAAATTGGGCGAAATATTCTAAATTTTGCCTTGCAGTAAGGCCTTTATACAAATCGGGGTTTTCAACTATGCCACCCACATTAAGCATCGCTTTTTCAAAATTGTCTTTAACGCTATGGCCGGAAACTTTAATATTACCGCTCGATATGCTAAAAAGACCCATAATCATTTTAATCGTGGTAGTTTTGCCTGCACCATTCGGGCCCAAAAAGCCCACAATTTCTCCGCTGTTGACAACCATATTAATATTATCAACGATTTTTCTTTTCTTGATAACTTTACTTACACCTTCAAGCCTAAGCAATTCCATAAAATTCTCCATTCTGCCGCCACACACAAATTTAATTTGAAACCTATAAGGCGACACTAATCAGTTTCATTTTTAAAATTTCCCAAAATACTTTCCATTACAAATCACAAAATATTATAATAATATTTTCGCTAAAACATAGTTCATTAAACAACTCGAACACTATATATTGTAATACTTTTACACGAAATGTCAACACTTTGCCATATAAACCCATTTAGCTAGCACATTATTATCTTACACCTTTTTAAGTAAAATCACATGATTTTTTGTACAAATAATCACAAATTTTACCCCACTTATTAATAAAACGCTTTTGCAAGGCAAATTATTGCGAAAATCACAATAATTTTGTCTACAAAAACGTTTTATTTATAATTTTGTATTAACTTTTTATTTTAATTGGTTTTCAGGTTTTGTTTCATTTGCATCAAAAGCATTGTTTGCCGGCTTTTCCGCAGCATTTTTAACAGGTTTTTGCGCCGCAGTTTTTTCAACTTCATTAACAATTTCTGTTACCTGTGCTTGTTCTTGTGCCACTGCTAAAATTTCTTCTACTTCATCGTTTAAAATTTGTGCGCTGCTGTCAATTGGCTCAACATAGCTTTTTTGTGAAGCTGTTCCCATTATTCCATCAACTGTGCTTTTAATTGAAGTTACAACATCAGGTGTTTTTTCATAAACTTTACCCACAACAATTTTACCTGCATCTGCAATTGCCTTGCTAGCCTCAGATAAAGTCCCTGATAATTCTTGTGTATTTACGCCTGCATCTTCAGCTTTTTTCATCACTACAGTTTTTGCATCATCAAATACTTCTACAGCAGCTTTTTTCACATCATCCACAACTTTATTTCCCGAAGATACAGCCGCAGCATTTTCAATGCTATCTAAATTTATAACATTCTCAGCCTCAAGTTTTGCTTGTTCTTTGTTTTCGATATATTTTTTTCCAACTAAAACCGCCGCTGCTGCTGTGCCTGCCATTAAACCTAAACCTATTAATCTTGAAAATATTCCCATTATAAAATCCTCCATAAAATTTAATCTGTATTTCAATTGTTTTGACACAATTATTAGCTTTGATAATTTTTTAAAATCTATTCCACTTTGCCACCAACATGAGCCAAATAGCATATTTGCCAATAAATAATTTCACAAATTATTTATTACAATTAAAAGTATAATGCATTTTTGCATTCAAAGCAAACTATTTTTAAATTATATCAATTATTTTAATTTCAATGCCCTTTTAATTCTGTATATTATATATTCAAAAATGCCAATAATAAGCCAAAGTTCTATTAAAATATAATTTGGCAAGTTTTTCATTCGAAATTTTGGTTTTTGCAGTTTCGGAATTGCTGCAAATGCCTCCCTCGCACCTTTAATATATGGGTTTTTAAACCCTCTTAAACTAAAAACAAGAATTTTTAGTGCATAACCTAAAAAAAGCGGAACAAAATTTATTATAAACATTATTATTGGCATATTTTTATATGGTAATAATATGCTGTTTCTACCACTTTGAACACTTTTAAATTCATTATATCGCACTGCACCCGTTGTCGCGCCACAAATATGATAACATTTTGCACTTGGACAAAGCATGTTTTTATAACCTAAAGAGTTTGCGCGCCATGAAATATCAACATCTTCAAAATATGCAAAAAACAATTCATCAAAAAGACCAATTTCATCCAATATGCTTTTTCGGTAAAGGCTCGCACCCCCACATGCAGAAAAAATCCGCCTTTGTTTTTGGTACCTGTGCCAATACATGCCATCTCCACGTTTACACGCCCAGCCAAAAAGTGTGACATAATCGCCTGCATCATCGCATATATCTCTTTCAAAATGGCGTATCATAAGGCTTTGCACAGCAAAAATTTTTTCATCGCTTTGCGCAAGTTTTAGCAGGTTTTCAATAAAATCACTTTCGGCAAAAGCATCATTATTAAAAAGCAGCACAAATTCACCTTTGGCAATTCTTATTCCTGCATTAACTCCTGCGCTAAAACCTGTATTGTTTTTATTTTCAATTAAAGTGTAGTTCGATTTTTCTTTGTAGCTACGTGCTATTTCTAAACTTTCATCTGTAGAACCATTATCAATTATGATAAGTTCAAAATCTTGCACACTTTGATTATAAATACTCTCTATAGAATCTTTAAGCCAGCCTGCACCATTTAAATTAGGAATTACAACAGAAACTTTCAAGGATTTGCCTCCAATAATTATTTTACGATAATTATAACATGCACATAGTGCATAAAGCAAGAAAAGCGACAATATGAACTAAAATAAACTAGTTACAAAATTATTAATTATATCCGAATACACTTCACAAAAACAAATTAATGTGTTATATTATTTTAAATTTATGTCACTTAAAACTTGCAATGTAATTTGCAAATCATATAAACAACATAAAATTAAATTTATTAAACGGAGGTAATATTATGAAATATTATGACAATATTGAACAGTTGATTGGTAATACCCCACTGTTAAAATTAAACAATATTATGAAAAAACACGGATTAAATGCAAATGTTTTTGCAAAACTCGAATATTTTAATCCCACTGGCAGTGTTAAAGACAGAGCGGCCGCACAAATGATAAAAGACGCCCTTACGCTCAAATTAATTAACGAAGATACAACAATTATTGAGCCAACAAGTGGTAACACAGGCATCGGACTTGCTGCAATTTGCGCAAACTTAAAATTCAAATTAATTTTAGTAATGCCTGAGACAATGAGCGAAGAGCGCAGAAACCTGTTAAAGGCATATGGTGCAAAAATTGTCTTAAGCGAAGGCTCAAAAGGCATGAAAGGCGCAATTGAAACAGCAAATACTTTAGCAGAAGAAACAAAAAACAGTTTTATTCCATCTCAATTTGAAAACCCCTCTAACCCGAACGCACATTACAACACAACTGGGCCGGAAATATGGAACGACACCGATGGAAATATCGATGTTTTCATCGCTGGTGTTGGAACCGGTGGTACAATTTCAGGCACAGGAAAATATTTAAAAGAACAAAACAATAATATACACATTGTGGCGGTTGAGCCTGAAGCCTCCCCTGTTTTAAGCAACGGAAAAGCAGGCCCACATAAAATCCAAGGAATAGGCGCAGGGTTTGTTCCCAACACATTAAACACTGAAATTTACGATGAAGTACTATGCGTTAGCAATGAAAACGCCTTTACTACCGCTAGAGAATTAGCCCATGAAGAAGGCATATTGTGCGGAATTTCTTCAGGTAGCGCACTTTATTCAGCAATAGAGACAGCAAAAAAACCTGAATTTGCCAGCAAAAACATTGTTGTTATCTTACCGGACACAGGCGAAAGATATCTTTCAACCGGCGTTTTTGACTCATAATTACAAATTAACTTATTTGCCAATCGCAGTTTTTATAAAACTGCCTAGATAGTTTTAACGCTATCTGATTGGCAAATATTTTTTTGTTATAGAATTTTAACACCTTAAAAACATTGTAATTCTGTGCAATTTCTGTTAAAATTTTTATAGCGAATTATCTAATTTTGAAGTATATGAAGGAGAGCATTATGCTTGTAATAAAGCTGTATTTTTATATAATTGCCATTTTTAAAAAATTATTTTATAAAATAATTTTTGGCGCAAAAATAAAATTTGGAAAAAACACTCGATTCAGAAGAAATTTTTCGCTAACAATAGAAAAAAACGGTAAAATAAAAATAGGTAATAATTGTTTTTTTAATAATAATTGTTCACTTAACAGTCACAACAATATAACAATAGGCAAAAACACAATTTTTGGCGAAAATGTGTGTATTTATGACCATAATCACAGGTTTAGCGATGTAAGCAAGCCTATTTCATCGCAAGGTTACACCTGCAAACCGATAATAATTGGGGATGATTGTTGGCTTGGCAGTAATGTGATAGTTTTAAAAGGAGCTACTATCGGAAACCATGTAGTAATCGGCGCAAATTGCGTTGTAAAGGGTGATATACCATCATATAGCATCGTGACACAAGACAGCACGAAGCAAATTATTAACAAAATTATTCAGTAATACGATTTTGATGCTATATAATGCTCTTTGTTAAGTTCCGCATAATCATAGTTCTGTGATAAATATTGTCTTATATCAATGCATAACGCACATTTTGATGTGTATCTTTCTTGTGGTGAAAAGCCCCTTTCACAGGCTAAATCATATAATTCTCTGACCCCACCGTTGACAAGTGCGTCCACCAATGGATATTTGCCTTTTTCTATTCCTGCAACTATTTCGTCGAAAGGCATTATAATTCCGGTGCAACCTGATGGAATAAAACTTGCATGTAAATCAATATGATAATGTTCGGTTGAGATTATCGACGAACACTTTTGGCTGGAAAGCAGTTCCTTAAAACTGTGTTTTTCACAGTATTCTTCTTCAATATTCATTGCTCTGCCGCCGTATCTTATCCTATAAAAATCAGCAATTTCTTTTATATAATTTTTTGATAGTTCACGCTCGAACTCTTCTCTTTTATGAGTTATTTTCATATCAGTTTTAGATAAAACAGATATGAAATTTGCCTTCCACAAAAAACACCCCATATCCAATTTTTTGCATAATTCCGCTAGTTTTATTGGGTAAATTGGGGCAACATATTCCGCGTGAAACGGATCTATCGAAATGCAAAGTGTGTCAACGCCCACACTTTGCAATTTTTTTATGTATTCAATCGCCTTTTTTTCATTAATTACCCAAAATGCATTAGTTTCAATATAATCTATATATACATTATATTTTGCCAAAGTTTCAATAACTAAAACAAGTGCATCAAAGTTTAAAAAAGGTTCTCCACCGCCAATATGAACATGTCTGCAACCACCTTTTTGCAGTAGTTCACCTATTTTAGATGCTATTTCTTTTGTCATATAGCCTTTTTCTCTTTTTGGCGAACATGCGTACAAGCAATGTCTGCACGCCGCATTGCAAGCATAATTTACCATAATTCCACAATGACCAAGGCCATTTAACTTCATTTAATTTTCACACCTTTTCAAGATATTTCATTTTATCAACTTGCACAAAATCATGATTTTGCATCTCTGTCATGTTTTTCCAATACCTTTTTGGCATATGTGACATTCTGCAGCGTGGATTTTCTCTTTCTGTAATTGCAATTGTATCATAAAACTTTTTCCATAGCTCTCTATAATTCAATTCATTTTCATCAACTTCAGGCAATTGCAAGCTCTCAAGAGATATTATTTGAGAGCTTTTATTACTATGCACAAGTGCACTTTTATGCGTTTTATCAAAAATCAAAAAATTTTCATTGCTATATCTGCTACAAAAGTGATTTTTAATAAACGGCAATACGTAGTTTTTCGGAGTGATAATAGCAACAAGTGAACCATTATAGTCCGAAAAGCGTACAAATCCTTTTAAATTATGTGCTTCATTAAACAAATGTTTTTTCGCACCTAATAATAATGATACCTCTGGATGCGATATCATTTTCATAGTATTACGTCCGTTTTTATACCCAAATTTAAGAAAATTCAATATATTGATTTCCTTATCTTTTAAGCAAGACATAAAAGCAAGTTTTACAAGGTTTTGCGCCATCAAAGATATTTTACTTTCAATTGAATCATACACTTTTTTCGCTTTAGTGCTGTCAGTTTCAATATTAAATATCTCATAAAATACGGGTTCATATTCTTTGTGAATTTTAATCGAAAACGGATTTGTATCACTGTAATAATACTCATATACACAGCACAAAAAACCGTCAAAAGTGCCGTCATATTCATAAATTACATCCCTGCCGCCAAGCATGAAACGGCCTCCTCTTGTGCAATTTTGCTTGCAAATAGTAAATTTGTTTTGCTATCAACATGTTGTATAATGTCGGGTGAGTTGAACATACTTAATTGCTCATTCCCAACATTAAATGCCTTCGGATCCAAAAGAGCACGAACAGTTGCGTTTCTATCCGAGTATCCGGGACTGTTAAAACCCTTGCAAATAATAAAATACTGTGCACGTTTTAAAACTACACCAATGCGTTTTAAATCACGCAAATCTAAATTCGTATTTTTTCTAGCCGTTAAAATTTTCATTGCACTTTTGGGGCCAACACCCGGAATTCTAAGTAGCATTTCGTAGCTACACTTATTAATATCTACCGGAAATAGATGCATATTATGTATCGCCCAATTGCATTTTGGGTCAAGATAAGGGTTAAAATCCTGGTTTTCTTCGCTTAAAATTTCACTTGCATTAAATTGATAAAATCTTAAAAGCCAATCTGCCTGATATAATCTGTGCTCTCTTAAAAGCGGCGGCTTTGTGTCAACAGAGGGCAACAAAGGATTGTTTGTAACAGGAATATATGCTGAATAAAACACCCTTTTAAGGCTAAATTTATTATAAAGCCCCTCTGTCAACATCAATATTTGATAATCCGTTTCAGGTGAAGCACCTATAATCATTTGTGTGCTTTGCCCTGCCGGTGCAAATTTTGGTGTTTTTTTATATTTTACAAGTTCTAATTTATTTTGCTCAAGACCACTTCTTATTTGTGTCATCGGCAACAAAATATTCTTTTTGGACTTTTGCGGCGCAAGCAAATTTAAACTTTTTTCACTTGGCATCTCGATATTCACGCTTATTCTATCTGCCAAAAGCCCTATCTGTTCAATCAACAACTTATTAGCACCCGGTATAGCTTTCGCATGAATATACCCGTTGAATTTGTGTTCATTCCGCAAAATTTCCAAAGTTTTTATCATTTGTTGCATTGTATAATCTGCATTTTTAAACACTGCGCTAGACAAAAACAGTCCCTCAATATAATTACGCCTATAAAATTCTATAGTAAGATCTGCCAATTCTCGTGGTGTGAATTGTGCCCTTGGAACATCGTTCGACACACGATTTACGCAATATTTACAATCATAAACACATTCATTGCTAAGCAGCACTTTTAGAAGACTGACACATCTTCCATCGGCAGAAAAACTGTGACAAATTCCGCCTATGGAAGTGTTTCCAATCCCATTTGCCACGCCTTGTCTATCAGAGCCACTTGAGGTGCATGCAACGTCATATTTTGCACTATCTGACAGAACTTCAAGTTTTTCTAATGCTCTCATGCGAACCTCCATATAAATTTCATCAAAAACAATTAATTAATGCAATGTACAATTTATGACACTTTGACAGTATTATACTAATAGCATGAACAAAATCACCATTTTGTTTTAGTTTCAACAACTTTACCCGCAATATATATATTGTTTAAATCTTCACCCATTATAATTTCGGCTTGATATGACGGATTGAACGGTTGTAAAATAATCGCATTATCACGTTTTATAAACTTTTTTAATGTTCCATTTCCTTCAGCGTAAACAATTACACCAAGGTCACCATTATCCAAAGTGTTTTGTCTGCGAACCAATGCCAAATCACCGTCGCTAATCCTTGGCTCCATACTATCACCTTTAACTATTAAGTAAAAATAATTTTCCGGATTTTTTACATTGGCATACTCACTTCCATAATCTTCCTCAAAAGCCAGCGCATTATAACCGGCTTTTACCGTTCCAACAATTGGAATTAAATGCTGGGTATTTATATTGTATGAAGTATTGATTATATTGCTGCTAGTTTCAGTTTCAACGCCTAGCAAGTAATCCGTTGTAACATTAAAGAAATTTGATAGTACGGCAAGCATTTGTGGGTCAGGCGTACAACGACCGGTTTCCCACTTTCCTACAGCTTGTTGGCTTAAACCAAGCTCTTTAGAAAGTGCGGCCTGAGAAATTTTATTAACTCGTCGCAATTCTTTTAGTCTTGAAGCAAACATATTACACCTCATTTTCATTTTATATATACATATTACAACAAATCGTTGTAATTGTAAATAGCAAAACTAAAAAAATATAAAAAAAGTTGTTATAATCTATTGACAACAACCAATAGTTGTATTATCATAGAATTAACATAAAAAGGGAGAGCAAATTATGATTAAGAAAATAATATCATTTTTATTAAGAATGTGCATTTTAATATTAGGAATTATTGCATTTTTTCAAGCTACAGCTGTATTAGAGGGCTCAAGTGGATTATTCCAAGGATTGGTAATAATTGTTTTGTGCGTTTTGTCGTTAAAAAATCTTATTAAAATTGACAATAATCTACAAAAAAGCAAATTTGCTTCATATAATAAAAACAAACAAAAACGCAATAACAAATTACAAATTGCTTAATTTAAAAATATTGTCTTTGTAATTAAATATATTTATTTTAACTCTATTGCCTTTTGCACATTAATGTGTTAAAGTGAAAAAGTAAACTAAATATTTTATTAACAAGGAGTATCGTATGGCTAAGCAAGAATTATATGAAGGTAAAGAATATCATAGACTTTTCGAAGCAATTTTGTCGCTTGAAACAAAGCAAGAGTGTCAAAACTTTTTTGATGATTTATGCACAGTTAAAGAATTGGCTGACATGGCTCAAAGAGTACAAGCGGCAGATATGTTATTAGACGGTAAAACTTACGAACAAATTGTTCAAAATGTTGAAATAAGCACCGCAACAATCAGCAGAATAAATCGCTGTATCCAATACGGCAACGGTGGCTATAAATCTGTATTAAGAGGAAAGTAAGTTATTTTTATTTGTTTTATTTAATAGGATAATAAGAAAAAGCCCAAATATACTTGATGTTATTGCAATGATATTTTTACCTATTTCCGAATTAAAATAATTTGCAAGATAAGGGAAAATTAAACTTCCGCCACTCATGCCAAGTGTAACTAAGCCATAATTTATACCTGTCATTTTTTCTCCAAACAATTCTGTCACAGTGCACGGTATTACTGCAGCTTGCCCTGAATATGAAAATGCTAAAAAACAATATATGATTAACACAAATAAATTTTGTGCATAAATAAATACTATCGAGCAAAGTATTAGGCTTGAAAAAAGTATTATAAGAACAGTTCCCCTTCCGATTTTATCGCTTAACCAGGGCATGCAAAGTCTTCCTGCCGCTGAAAAAACAGAGCCTATAGCAACACAAGAAAGGGCTAGTTCTTGCGACAATCCTCTATTTAAAGCAATTTCAATAATTAAAGGACTGAATAATATCATAGCCGGAGCTGCGCACAAAACAGCGATAGTTAAGAGCCAATACTGCTTGCTTTTAAGCATCTGCTTTGGTGTTAAAGATTTGTTTTCCATTTTATTTTTTATTTCTTGTTTGTTTTTTGGGTTTTCTAAAAACAAGCAAGCTATGCCACTAACAAATGCAGTTATAATTCCAAGTGCAAAAAAACTTGTGCGAATCCCCTCATATTTGTTAAAAAAATTCACAAAAAAGGTAAGCACTGCCCCTGAAAAACCGACGCTTACACCTATGACACCTGTTGCAAATCCTTTTTTATCAGAATACCATTTTTGCACACAAGACATCACAGCAGGGTTTAAAAAAGATATTCCCAAGCCAATCGGCAAGCTAAATGTTAAATACAGTACCCATGGGTAATTTGGCGGCATAAATGCAGAAAGCAAATAGCCAATTGAAAGCAGTATGCTACCGATTACTCCCGCCATTCTTGGCCCTTTTTTATCTTGCATATATCCACCGATAACACCGCCTATTCCAAAAAAGAAAATTGTAAAACTAAATATTAATGTTGCATTATGGCTCTCAAGCTTGTAACCCTCACATACCGAGCTTTGAAACACGCCCCATGCAGCCGGGACCCCTGTAAAAACTTGTATTAATGCACCTGATAGCAGTATCGCATATTTATGTTTTATTAAAAAATTTTGCAAATTATCACCTCAAGTTTAAATATTTAAATTATAATTTTCATCAATGCTATTTAATTTCATTATAAGCATCTCGACATTCATCATTTTGTGTACGGCAAAAGCAGCTTTATAATTGACTTTATAAGTTTATTTTTGTATAATTATTGCAGATGAGAAAGAAGTTGTTAAATAAAACAATAGCGATAATACGTTAAAATTTATATTGCGCTTCTTAATTATAGCTAATCCGTTACAATTCTAATTCATTTTACATTGGCTAGGCAAATTTGTTATTGAATAATTATTCGAGGTGTACTATGAGCACTAATATTTCAGACAGAGCCAAAAAAGTTTTACCCGGTGGTGTTAACAGTTCCACGCATCCATTGCCATACAATGCTAATGACGCTTTACATGTAGATTGTGCAAAAGGCGCCAGCATTTATGACACTAGCGGAAAAATGTATATAGATTATAATTTAGGCAGTGGCTGTGTAATATTAGGGCATAACCACCCTATAATATACAAAGCAATTGTGGAAAACTGTCAAAAAGGTTTGCATTTTGATACAGCTTCATTATTACAAGTAAAGCTTGCCGAAATTTTAACTAATTCAATTCCCAATGTTGAAATGGTGCGCATGGTAAACAGTGGAAGCGAGGCTGTAATTTGTGCACTTAAACTTGCCACAACATACACAAACAAGCCCAAAATTATTAAATTTAGTGGTTGCACTTTAGGCTTGATTGACGATTTTATATTTCAAGATAAATATGATTTTCTTGTTGCCGAGTACAACAATATTGATAGTGTTGAAGAATTATTTTTACAATATCCTGATGAAATTGCTGCTATTATTATCGAGCCCGTTGCGTCAAATATGGGTGTAATTCCACCTGAAACAAAATTTTTACATGGATTACGTAAAATTTGTACAGATAACAATTCCCTTCTAATTTTTGACGAAATAACAACAGGCTTTAGGCTAAGTTTAGGTGGCGCACAAGAATTTTTTGCTGTAAATGCAGATATTGTTATTTTAGGCAAAATAATAGGCGGTGGTTTACCAATAGGTGCATATGGTGCCAAAAAAGAAATAATGCAAAGCCTTTACCCCTTGGGCACTCTTCATCAATCAGGTACTTTTTCTGGCAACCCTATTGTTATGGCTGCCGGTATAACACAGTTGAATATATTGCAAGCCAATAATGCGGTTTACTCGCATATTAACAATGCTGCGACAAGCTTGCAATCCGGTATTAAGCAAATTGCTTCATTGCACAATATTGAACTTAATGTCAGCCGTGTTGGCTCGTTGTTCAGTGTTAATTTCATCAACACTCCCCCTAAAAATTACAACGATACGTTAAATTTCAACGACAATGCATATTCTGTTTTTTGTAAGTTGTTGTTGAACAAAGGCATTTGTTTTTCTAACTCTCAACACAAAGCAATGTATTTAAGTGCGGCGCATACCCCTAAACAAATTAACATTACTTTAACTGTTATCGACGAGGTTCTAGCCGAAATGAAATCAAAGTTTGCAAGCGCAAATGTGTAAGTTTTGTGAAACCCATCATTTTAACAAAATATTCACAGTTAAGTAACACATTTTGTGCAATTCTAACGTATAATAATATTAGCAAAGGCGAGAAAGCCGCAATTCGAACCTTTGCACATGATTCCTCCTCACACAAATTATGAAACCCCTTTAGAGAGCCGTGGATATTTTCCACGGCTCTCTGTCTTTTTAATATTGTTCAAACAATTCAAGCAATGCAAATTTAATTTCATATTCACTGCTAATTGCCTCTTCTTGCTCTTTTGTAAAAAGCTGAATTTCATTGTCCTGTGCAGCGGCAGGAATGCACAATGCCGGATATAACACACAAAACCAATTTTCTCCTATGCCTTGACCTATTTCAATGCTAACAGCATTGTATATTCCGGCAGGAAGAGTGTAGTCATCATATTCTTTTACAGTAAAATATTCTTCTTTTATTTCAACGTCGATTTCATAATCATAACCCATTTGTTCAACAATTTGGCTTGCAGTATATTCTATTGCGGGCTTAAGATTGTTAGCCACATCAATTGAGTGTTGCAAATTTTCGCTCGAGGACAATTTTTCGCCATAATATAATAAAATTGCATCTCTTACTGCATACTTTAATTCTTGATCCTCAACAGAATTTGAATTCGCCCTTACGTGCAATCTTAAAGTTTCGTTCCTTACTTCTTCACACACAATAGCAAACGCACTAAACTGTGAAATAATTATTGACATTATTAATCCTGTAAGTACGGCTAATTCCCATTTTTTCATATTTAACTCCTAAAAAAACTCCTTATATTCTTGAATTCTTAACACAGTAAAACTTCCACTGTCTAATGTTTCTCTTCAAGTTATAAGGAGTATTGTTATTTTATTAAATTTTATACATTATATATTTATTTTTCGAAATATGCGCCATGATTTACAGGTTTTAATACCCATGATTTATAAAATCTACTCATCTCTTTAAAGGCGATTTCGGCATTTTTTTCATTATCAAAAACCCCAAAAACCGCCGCACCGCTTCCGGTCATAAGCGCCGTTAAAGCTCCGCTACTTTTCAGTTTATCACATATGAAATCATTATGTTTGCTTTCACTACACACTTGTAAAACATTTGCCATATTATTACATAACTTTTGCAAATCAGTATTTTCAATTGCATTTAAAGCACTCTTAACACTAAAATTTAAACTTACACCATCATTGTCAAACTTTTCAAAAGCTTTTGCGGTTGAAATCCCCTCATCCGGCATACACACAACAAAAAAACATTCCGGACACGGTGAAATTTTTTCAATTTCATCTCCAATCCCAGTCACATGTGCAGTTCCTCCAACAATACTAAACGGAACATCTGCGCCAATTTTCACTCCAATTTCACACAATTTTTCCTCTGTCAAACCGGCTTTATAAAGTTCATTCAATCCCACTAAAACTGCGGCGGCATCAGCACTTCCGCCAGCCATTCCGGCGCAAACAGGAATATTTTTTCGCACTGTTATTTTTGCGCCGCCATTTATAGCAGTTTCTTCAAAAAAATATTTTGCCGCTTTAAATGCTGTGTTGCTTTCATTCGCCGCAATATCACAATTGCACAAAAACAGCTGTATATCATCATTTTTTTCTATTTCTACAATTTCATACAATGATACACTTTGCATTATCATATCCATCAAATGATATCCGTTTGACAAAACACCTTTTATGTCAAGGCACAAATTTAATTTCGCCGGTGCTTTTACTGTAATTTTTTCACTCATAATATTTCCTTTTATGCAAACTAAAAAAACAATTCTTTTACCTAAAAACAAGCTATGTGAAAATTCTCATAGCTTGTTTTTTATCACTCAATGCGCAATTAAAGCAAAATTTTAATTTATTTCACTTAAAAATTCTTTAATCTTCTGCAAGGCTATAGTCAAATGTTCAACCGAATAAGAGTAACTTATACGAACATATCCTTCGCCTGAAGCACCAAAAGCATTACCCGGTACAACCGCAACACGTTTTGATAAAAGCAATCTTTCGCAAAATTCAGCACTAGTAAGTCCTGTCGATTTTATGCTTGGGAAAACGTAAAATGCACCCTCAGGCGCAAAACATTCAAGCCCCATGTCATTCAAGTTTTTAACAAGCAATCTACGACGCATATCATATTCACGGCACATATTTTCAATATCTCCGTCGCATTGTTTAAGTGCTGTAATGGCAGCATATTGGCTTGTTGTTGGTGCGCACATTATGCACGATTGATGTATTTTTGTCATAACAGCGATGATTTCTTCAGGACCACATGCATAACCTAAACGCCAACCTGTCATTGCATATGCTTTGGAAAAGCCTTGAATAATCACTGTTCTCTCGCGCATTCCATCAATTGATGCAATGCTTACATGCTTTTTATCGCCATATGTCAACTCTGAATATATTTCGTCGCTTAAAACCATTATGTCGGTGTTTTTAAGCACTTGTGCAATTTCATCCAAATCTTCTTTACGCATAATTCCGCCTGTCGGATTACTTGGAAAAGGCAAAATAAGCAATTTAGTTTTTGGCGTAATAGCGTCTTTTAATTGCTGTGCTGTAAGTTTAAATTTGTTTTCTGCCCTCAGTGCAATAGGAACTGCAACGCCGCCCGTCAATGTTGTAATTGGGTCGTAGCTAACAAAACATGGCTCCGGAATAATAACTTCATCGCCGGGGTTTACAAGTGCTCTGATACACAAATCAATCGCTTCACTGCCGCCAACACTAACCAAAGTCTCACTGGTTTTATACGTCAAATTAAACCTGCGTTTCATATAAACGCAAATTTCCTCTCTAAGCTCCATTAAACCCGAATTACTTGTATACCATGTGTGTCCTTTTTCAAGGCTTCGAATACCTGAGTCCCTGACGCTCCACGGTGTTTTAAAGTCCGGCTCCCCCACGCCAAGCGAAATGCAATCCTTCATTTCTGCGGCTAAATCGAAGAATTTTCTTATACCCGAGGGACGCATATCTGCCGCCCTTTTTGATATTATATCGTTATAATTCATTACATTTCTCGCTCTCGTTCATCCACGGGCTCGCTTTCATATAAAGCTCCGTCTTTTTTATATGTTCTAAGCACAAAATGCGTAGCTGTGCTTAGAACGCCCTCTATAGGGGAAAGGCGCTTTGCCACAAACAATGCTATATCTTGAAAGCTTTTGCCTCTTACTTGCAGAGATAAATCAAATCCACCGCTCATAAGCAAAACGCTGTCTACTTCATCAAATTGTGCAATTGTGTTTGCAATTTGGTCAAACCCGCAATCTCTTCTGGGTTGCACTTTTAATTCTATCAAAGCTTGCACTTGCACTATATCCGCTTTATCCCAATCAATCAACGCACGATAACCATTGATTATATGTGCGGCTCGCGCTTCATCTATTTTTTTTGCAACTTCTTCGTTTGTGCTGTTTGTCATTATTGCAATGTCTTCAAAACTAATTCTTGCATTTTTTTCTAAAATTTGCAAAATTTCTTCCATAATTTTCTCTCCCTCTTATAGTGCAATTTTATGTAATTGTGCGCGCTATCAATAATATTATACAATTTATAGTGATGAATGTAAATGCTTTTTGTTTTGCTCTTTACTTTAGTTGCAATTTATTATAAAATAATTAGTGTAAACAAATAAAATTTAGGGGGATTTATTGTGGAAGCTGTTATAACCGTTGTGGGTAAGGACACCGTTGGTATTTTAGCAAAAGTTTGCACTGTATGTGCAGATGTTAACGTGAATGTAGAGGAAGTTTCACAGCGTATTTTGCGTGGAATGTTTGCCATGATTATGATTGTTGATATTAAAAATTGCACTATCGAATTTAGCGATTTTGCAAAAAAAATGAACGAAGTCGGCAAAGAATTATGTGTGGATATTCACTGTACACGTCAAGAACTTTACGACAATATGCATCGCATTTAGTTGCGTGAAAACTTGTTACAGAATGGAGAAATAAATGTTAAACACGCATGAAATTTTAGAAACAATACAAATGATTAACGATGAAAGCCTTGATGTTCGCACTGTTACAATGGGAATTTCATTGCTTGATTGCGCAGACCCGAACGAGAAAGTGGCCTGCGAAAAAATTTATAATAAAATTACAAGCAAAGCAAAACATCTTGTATCCACCGCTCAAAAAATCAGTGATGAATACGGCATGCCTATCATAAACAAACGCATTTCCGTTACTCCGATAGCAATGCTTTTAGCGGCTTGCCCCGATGCAAACCCCGTTAATTTTGCAAAAACGCTCGACCGTGCCGCAAAAAAAGTTGGTGTGAATTTTATAGGTGGCTATTCTGCCTTGGTTCACAAAGGTTTTTCGGCGGGTGATGAAAAATTAATGCGCAGTATTCCGCAAGCGCTTGCGCAAACAGAATTTGTTTGTAGCAGTGTGAATATCGGCAGCACAAAAAGCGGTATTAATATGGACGCTGTACGCATTATGGGCAAAATTGTAAAAGAAGCCGCAGAGCTTACTAAAGATAATATGTGCATGGGTGCGGCAAAACTTGTTGTATTTTGCAACGCCCCCGAAGACAACCCTTTCATGGCAGGTGCTTTTCATGGGCCGGGCGAGCCTGATTGTGTTATTCACGTTGGTGTTTCGGGCCCAGGTGCTGTGCGTGCGGCGCTTGCAAAATTGCCTAAAGACGCAAGCCTTGACGAAGTTGCAGAACTTATTAAACGCACAGCGTTTAAAATCACACGCATGGGACAATTAGTTGGCACTTTGGCAAGCGAACGCCTTGGCGTTCCTTTCGGCATTGTCGATTTATCTCTTGCTCCAACGCCTGCCATCGGAGACAGTGTCGCCAATATTTTGGAAGAAATCGGGCTTGAAAGCTGTGGTTGCTGTGGCACAACAGCCACACTTGCTCTTTTAAACGATGCTGTAAAAAAAGGCGGAGTTATGGCGTCTAACCATGTTGGTGGGCTTTCAGGTGCATTTATCCCTGTCAGTGAGGACGATGGTATGATTAAAGCCGTTGAACGTGGCAGTTTGACTATCGAAAAGCTTGAAGCAATGACAGCTGTTTGCAGTGTCGGCATAGACATGGTGGTTATCCCCGGTGATACCCCAAGTGCTGTTATAAGTGCACTTATTGCAGACGAAGCGGCAATTGGAATGATTAACACGAAGACAACTGCCGTTAGGGTTATTCCTGCAATAGGATATAAACCGGGAGATGTACTTGATTTTGGTGGTTTGCTTGGCTATGCGCCAATTATGCCTATCAGCAAATTCAGTCCCGAGATATTTGTAAATAGGGGCGGAAGAATTCCTGCACCTATACAAGCATTAAAAAATTAAACTTAATAGCTTTATTCATAGATTGCTTTAATAAAACACGGAAAGGCTAGCCAATGTTCGAACTTAATTATACGCTTAATGAAAATGATTATTTGGATTTTAATAAGCATCACACAGCAACTTCTCCAAGTGGTAAAAAACAATTGCTTTTATATAGAGCAATTGCCCCTATTTTTCTAATTGCATTCTATATATTATATTTTTATATTACAAAAGATTTTTCAAATTTGCCTGTTACTCTTATATTTATTATTGTTTTTTCAATAATTTGGGTTGTTTTTTCAAAAAGAACTATTACTTCTTCTTTAAAAAAACGCATTAAAGCATTGGAAAAAGACGGAAGACTGCCATATTCTCCACAGGGAACTTTAATTTTTGACGATGAATTTATAAGTGATGTAAACACTACGGCGCAATGTAAAGTCGCCTATTCTAGTGTTGAAAAAATTTTTGTTACAGAAAAAGCAATCTACATTTATTTTAGCGCAATGCAAGCATATATTGTTCCAAAATCTTGCTTTAAAGATGAAAACGAGGAAAAGTCTCTCATCAATTTTATCTATTCAAAAGCAAAAATATAATAGCTGGCTAATTTTCTGGCACATAAAGACAATGCGAAAATAAAAAAGTAGGAAGTGCAACCCTCATCTCCCCAAAACAAATTCACTTAATTTTGGGATGATGTAGGTATGACTTCCTACTTTTTGCAAATATAGTATATTTAAAATCACTATATTAATTTAAAGACAAATTATTGCTCGTTTTCCACTTGTGCTGTGTCGGTATTGCCTTCCATGGCGTTTTCGTTGATTGCCTCAAGCATATTTTTAGCATTTTGTGAGCTTAGAGATGCCCCTGCAATTGTTGCTATATCTTCGGGCACGCCCTCAGAAGCTTTAACGTTTTCTGTAAGCTGTGGAATCCACTCGCCGGGGGTTGGGTCCATAGGATATTCTTCCGGTGCTAATGTGCTTTTTTCTGTGCCTTCTTCATTTATCGAGTTAAATGAAGCATCTGTCAAAACTCCATCGCTGTAAGTTACAGATAAAACGTCCGCCCAACCATGTGCATCTTGTGTTGTTTGCGCTGTATAAGTTCCGTCTTCATATCCCGACGAACCGCATGCAACCAATGTAAAAAGCAAGGCGCAAATTGATAAAACTGTGATAATCTTTTTCATATTTTTCTCCTTTTTATGAAATACAATATTATTATATGTCGTATGACCTATATTATTACAATACACTAATTTTTAAAAAAACTCAAGTAATTTATTATTTATCTTATAAAAACAGTAATTTTTCTATTGACAATGTGCTTTATTCATGATAATATATATAAGCGCTATAAACAGCGCACATAATTTGCGCTTGTAGCTCAGTTGGATAGAGTGACTGGCTACGAACCAGTAGGTCAGGGGTTCGAATCCCTTCAAGCGCACCAAAATCCAACCGTTTTCGGTTGGATTTTTTGTTTTTATGCAGAATCTGGCATTATATAGCATGATATGCTAATTTACAATGATTTTTGCACAATTTTATTCACGTAAATTTTTTCACAACTTAATACATATAAAATATTATTTTTTTGCTATTTTTGCTAAAAATGCATTTTTTAAAAAATTAAATTTGCCATGTTGCTATTTTTAAATTCTTTACAAATTTCAACATAAATGTACCGGGCTTTTTAATATAATATTAAATATAATATTTTGTTTTGGAGGTCATATGGGAATTTATAACGGAATTTGTGTTTCAAATGGCAGTGCACAGGGTCCCGTGTTTAAAATCAAACGTGTTTGCGGTAAACCTAACAGAAGCATCGGGTGCCCTGAATATGAACTTGAATTGTTCGAAAAAGCAAGCGAAAAAGCAATTTCAGAGCTTGTTTTTTTTACCGCAAAATGCCGCGATAAGGACATAAAAGAAATTTTTGACATACAGCGTCTAATTTTAACTGATGTTGGCATGACAAGAGAAATTGCCAATTACATAAAAGCAGGTGCAAGCGCAGTTGCCGCAGTGGAAAGAGCCGCAGGCATTTTTGCAAGTCAACTTCGAAAATTAAATGACGGTTATTTCTCTGAAAGAAGCACCGATGTTCTTGATATTTGCGGCAGGGTAATTGCCGTGTTAAATGGCGAAGATGGCTATAATTTACCACCAACAAGCCCCAGCATTTTAGTGAGCGAGGAAATTTATCCAACCGATATTGCTTGCTATAAAAGAAAACTTATTTTAGGAATGGTTTCGGCAAACGGCAGCGAAAACTCACATGCGGCAATAATAGCACGCAGTTTGAAAATACCTTTTATTGTGAATGTCGGAAGTGAATTTTTATTAAATTGCAATAATAATAATATTTATATTAACGCCGACAAAGGCACGGCTCGTTTTATTGATAAAAAAGAGTTCGCCAAGAGCAAAAAAACAAGCAAAAGCGATTTTAGCACTAGTATGCAAAACAAAAATTCCGATAAATCGGCATAAATTAATTTTAAAAGCAAAAGCAATTTATCATTATATATTTTATAAAACATATAATAGCATTAATAATGTAAAGTTAAGGTAAACAATGCTTTATTTTACTTGCAAAATATAATAAAATTGATTATAATTTAAACTAACCGAGCCAATATTATTTATTAAATTGGTTCGGTTAATTAAATTGATAAATTATTTATTAACAAGAATGAATTTATAGCAAAATTCGATAAAATGTAACAACAAAATATTTGTTATGATAAATTTTGTCTGCAAATTTGCTTTAAAGGACGGAGTAAAGATGAAATTAAATGGTAAACGCACTGTTTTGGTTGGCCTTGCATTTATGTCAATATGTGCATTTTGGCAGGTTTACGACACAGTAATTCCTCTGATGTTAAAAGATTCGTTTAATATTGACGATGGTGTAATCGGCATAGTAATGGGGCTTGATAATATTTTGGCACTTATTATGTTGCCACTTTTTGGCAAATTAAGCGACACAACAAGGACAAAAATAGGCAAACGTATGCCGTATATTTTAGGCGGTACAATAGGTTCGATTTTATTTTTGTTTTTGATGCCTGTTGCCGAAAACATGAACAATTTGCCAATGTTTTTTATAGGTCTTGGGCTTGTTTTAATTTTTATGGCTACTTACAGAAGCCCTGCTGTGGCATTAATGCCAGATGTAACACCAAAACCGCTTAGAAGTAAAGGCAATGCAGTTATAAATTTAATGGGCGCAGTTGGCGGCATGTTGATGCTTGCCGCACTAGCTATATTCCCTGTAACAGGAGACGAGCCTAATTATATACCAGTTTTTGTTATTTTAGCTGTTGTTATGGCTTTATGTGTTAGTGTTCTGTTTTGGAAAATTAAAGAACCACTTTGTGTTAAACAAATGCACGAGGAAGCAAAAAGACTTGGCATAAAAGACGAAGAAGAAGTTGAAGACACTAGCTCAAAAGGCATGAAAATGCCCAAAGATGTAAAGCGTAGTTTTCTATTTATTTTATCCAGTATATTTTTATGGTTTTTCGGATACAATGCTGTCACTTCAGCATTCAGTCGATATGCCGGGCAAGAATTGCAAGGAAATTTTGCGCTAGTGCTTTTATTTTGCACCGCTGCCGCAATTGTCGCATATATCCCTGTTGGTGTTATCGCATCAAAACTGGGGCGTCGTAAAACAATATTAATGGGCATAATAATGCTTGCAATCGCATTTTTCGCTGCAACATTTTTCAATAGCGTATCACCGCTTTTATACATTTTCTTCGCCTTTGCCGGAGTGGGTTGGGCATTTATCAATGTTAACTCTTACCCCATGGTAGTGGAACTTGCGCAAGGCAGTGATGTTGGCAAATACACAGGTTATTATTACACAGTTAGCATGTCGGCGCAAATTATCACGCCAGCAATCAGCGGCTTTTTAATGGATATTGTCGGCTATCGAATTTTGTTCCCCTATGGCACTATATTTGTAGCATTAAGCTTCATCACTATGCTTTTTGTACGCCACGGAGATGCAAAACCGGAACCTAAAAAAGGGCTTGAAGCACTTGATGTTGATGATTAAATTTTAATATTAAAATATTCTTTTTAAAAACAAGTTCTTTGCATATCTTAAAAAACCAAAAGCTTCTATGCTTTTATAAATTACAAAATGGCTATGACGATATCGTCATAGCCATTTTTTTATTTATCTGCAATTAGATTATTCTACGCTGTAGAAAATTTCTGCAAGTGGTGAATCCGGTGTTAAGAATAATGTGTTTTCTTGACCATCTACAAGGCTTATTTTAGCGGCATCAAGTGCACGCACAAAGCTGTAAAATTCTGCTTTTTCAGGGTCGGAATATACTTCAGACAATATGCGCATATATTCTGCTTCGCCTTCGGCTATAAGTGCTTCGCCTGCTGCCTCCGCTTCACTAACCATAACTTGCACTTCCCTGTCGGTTGTGCTTCTTATAACTTGTGCTGCTCTTTCACCCTCTGCGGTAAAACTAGCGGCTATATTGTTTCTTTCACTTATCATGCGTTGGTAAACCGCCTCTTTATTATCATCAGGTAAATCAAGGCGTTTTGTTTCAACGCTGGTTAATACTATGCCATATTGTGTTAACGAATCACTCACACCCGCTAAGATATCAGCG
This sequence comes from uncultured Bacteroides sp., assembly GCA_964369715.1. GTDB lineage: Bacteria > Bacillota > Clostridia > Oscillospirales > Ruminococcaceae > Ruthenibacterium. The sequence goes on from CAYJGV010000014.1 coordinate 26,709, forward strand.
GCAAGCTCGCCATCACGGCCACTTATAACTTCGTTTTGTGTTCGAGAGCTTATTGTGTTTTTCATGCTATTGTATACATTGCTTGAAATTCGGCTTTCTGCATTTGTTATTGAGCCGTTTAATGTTTGAATAAATAGTTTAGGGTCTGAGATATACCATGTGACAAAACTATCTGCTACCATTGTTTTTTTATCTTGCGTTATAACATCAGAAATTGGCAAGTCATAAAGCATAATCCTTTTTGATAATGAGCTTTGGCTTTGTAAAAATGGCACTTTAAAACTTAGGCCGGGCTCTGTGTTTATTTTAACAACTTCGCCAAATTGACGTATTATTGTATATTCGCTTTGTGTTGTTATAACAACGCTGCCACTTAGAACAACGATTATTGCAATAGCAACAAAAACCAAAAGGTATTTGCCTTTTTTACTTTTTGTTTTTTCCATTATTCAGCCCTCCTTATTGTGTCGCAGAGCTTGTGTTGCCCTGATTTAAAATATTTAATGTATTTTGGTTTTCATCTTGAATTATAACGCGCATTCCGGGTAGAACTTCTTCAAGTGTTTCGTAATACATACGTTCTTTTGTAATTAATGGGAAACGCACATATTCTTCAAAAAGAGCGTTAAAACGTGATGCTTGACCATTAGCCTCGTTAATTCTGCTTTGTTTTTCTGCCTCGGCTTCTTGCATTATTTGGTCGGCCGCAGCTTCAGCTGCCGGTATTTGCTCCGAGCGGTATTTATTTGCATTATTTACAATTGTGTCAGCCTCTTGCTTTGCTGTTTCAACATTTTTAAATGCATCGATAACCTCTGCGGTTGGGGGTTCTGCGTCTTGAATTGTTATATTGATAATTTGTAGTCCAATATTTTCAAGCTCCATACGGTTTAAGATTTTCTCCTTAATTTCGGCTTGAATTTGGTTTTTTCCTGTTGTGATAACATCATCCACAGGATATAGACCTATTGTGTCACGTATATAACTTTGTGTGATATTTTTCAATATAAATTCCGGATTAGCACTTGCATATAAATATTGAACAGGGTCTGTAACTTGATATTCAACATAAAAATCTACATTAACAAAGTTAAAGTCAGAAGTTATCATCAAGCTTTCCTCTAAAATTGTTTCATTGGTGTTTAAGTCATAGCCTACAGCGAAACTTTTCACCGTCATATCAACAATTGTTGAAGATTGAATAAACGGTATTTTAAAATGTAAACCACTTTGAGTTACCGCCTCCGGTACGCCTAAAGTTTCCACAACAGCACTTTCTTGTTCGCTTATTGTGTAAAATGAGTTCATTGCAAGAAAAACTACTATTATTACTGCAACGATGATTCCGGATCTTGCTACTATTTTTTTAATTGCATTTCCTGCATCTGTTTTTTTCATGTCTTGAAAATCCATAATTTCCTCCATATCTGTTTTTTATTTTTACGGTTTTGCCGGTTTTGCTATTTTTCTGTATACAGTTTGTTTTTGCCGTGTAATAATAATACATCACTGCAATAAAAAACGCAAAGTCGAATTTTATTCCCCTAACATCAATTAGGGCACAGGCGATTAATAGTATAAGCTTAAACGACTCGCTCTTATTCGCACATGCCAAAATCTCTCGTTTTCTCTTGTTTTCTCATTTTTTGCAAAAACCTCATGTGTAAATTTAAAAGAAATATTATAAAAAGCCCAATAAAAACCGCCAATGCAATGCCTTTAACTTAATTGACATTTGCATGGCGATTTATAAATTATATTTTTATCATATACTGTCGAATTTAAACATAATAATTATAACTTTATTTTTCAAGTTCTTCCAGTTCTTTTTGTCGTTCTTCTTGCAATTGTGTTATATTAAAGCATTTATCAATAACAGGCCATACCCACATATTTGCTATAACTGTTAAAAACGGAAAGATACCTAATAGAATATAAAATGGCCATAAAGGATAAAATAAAGCCATTGCAGCAAAAACAATTAGTACAATTACTATTGCGGGCAATGTGCGTTTTGCATAGCCAAATGTTAGCAAAAACGAGTTCTTAATCATTTTTGTAAGGGGTAAATCTATAAAAATAATTTGAATTAACGTTATATGAGAAATACCTGTAATTAAAAACAATGCCAAAAAGATTATCCCAAGAAAAATTGATGTATTGCTTTCGCCCGAAGTTAATATAAAGTAACCTGTAAAAATTTCAGCAGCATAAAGCCCCATCATAGCAACACCGAAAGGCACACTTTGTTTCCAATTGTTTTTCCAAGCTTTTTTGTACTCGTGCATCATATAAACCGGGATATCCCTCACAGTGGTTATAACCACCGCATGAAGGCTTACAAGTGCAGGCCCAACAAGCATACTTGCAATTAAATAAACGATAATACCTATAGCCATCAAAATAATATAAGGTGCGCTTAATACTGTAAAAAGCATCGCAATAGCGGCAGGAATAAAACACAAAGAAGTTAAAAAGCCTGCCTTCCAAAGCATTCCCGAATCCCTAAATACAATTTCAAAAAACCTTGCAGCGCCTTTTTTTTGCGGGGCATTTTTAGGCACGCCCGGCCCCTCTTTTGTATACATATTGCTGAAAAATCCCATTTTAATTCTCCGTTCTGATATTGTATATCAGCTAAAATTTTGCTAGATGCTATTTAAATAAATTATAATAAATATCAAATAACACTTAATAACAACTATTATATTATACACAATAATTTCAAATGTTACAATACTGTAAATTATCACATTATTTTCACTATTTTATGTATTACTGCACTTGGCTTATGGGGCTTTGCCCCAAACCCCAAAAGCCTTTAAAAAGGCTTTACCCAAATTTTAACAACAAAACATATGTTTTTGTAGATAAAATTTTACTGGGTTTTTCAAAAAAATTGTGGGTTTTAGGGCAAAGTCCTATAAAATTCAAAAACCGTAAATGCTTTGTAGAAAAACTGTAGTGCGCTATTCAGAATAGGGCACTACTTCATTATTTATAAAATTTTCGTAAATATTAAAAAGATCGTTGCTTATTTTGGGAAGTGAAACTATTTTTAATTCATATGGCTCATATCCTTTTATAAAAACAGGGTGCATATGTTTAAATTCATTCATCACAAACCCCAGTTTTTCATAGAACTTTTTGCGTTTTATCGATATTTCGTCGATAGGTGGCTCTATTTCTAATATAATAGGCTTTTTTGTTTTTTCAATTAATTGCGTTAAAATATTTGTGCCTATGTTTTTGCCTCTTGCACTTTCCAATACTGCAAAATGCTCAATATAAAAAAATTCGTCATTTTCCCATGTTAAAAGCAGTGCCAAGACATTTTTGTTATCGTCTAAAACAATATTGAAGTTAAATTTTTCATTTTCCAATAATTCTATTTGACTTGCAAGGAGCCTTCGCTCAAAAACAGGAAAACTTTCTTCGTAAATTTTAAAGGCATCTTTAAACTCTTTACTATTTGGATTTATTATTCGTTTTATTTTCATAGTATTCTCTTTTCTTATTTTTATAATAATATTATGCCGTTAATCCAGAAAATGCTTCATGAATTTAGACTCTTTTATATTTTTTAAATGCACGCATGAAAATTTGTGATGAATATCTACACCCTTTAATTTAAAACTTGAAACATTATCGCTTGCATCGGCAATAGATTTATACACAAAAGAAACTCCAATATTTTTTGATACTAAATCAATTATCGAATTAAATGAATTTGTCTGTATTTTATTTTTAAAACTGTTTAATGATAAATTTTGTTCTGTTAAAATTAATTCAAACGCACGCCTTGTCCCCGAACCCTCTTCACGTAGAATTAATCGGTTCGAAAACACATTTTCAAGCTCGATTGTTTTATCACAATATTCGTGCTCTTTTGAACAAATGCCGACAAGCTCATCTGTTTTATAAGTATAACACACAAATTCATCTTTATTTAAAAATCCCTCTATAAAAACAAAATCGAGCGTACCATTGCGCAATTCGTTTAACAAAACTTCGGTATTATCAATAATATATGTCAGTTCGAAATCTCCTATTGAAAAAAGAGACGATATTTGCTCATTTAATAAAAACTGTCCGATTGTTTTTGTCGCACCAATTTTAAGCGAGGGCACTTCATTAAAAGAAAGCTCGCTTACTAAACTTTTCACATTATAATTGGCAGAAAGTGCATAATTTTGTAATATGTCGGCTTGCGCTGTCTTTGTTAAAATTCTGTTTTTATAATTAAATAATGTGCAATTATATTCGTTTTCTAATTGCTTTATATGATTTGTGACAGCAGGTTGTGTCATATTAAGTTTTTGTGCGGTAATTCTATAATTCATATTTTTGCAAAGTTCCAAAAACGTATATATTTTATAATCTAGCATAAACTCTCCATAAATAATATTTATCAACTAATTAATAATGATTATTTTATTTTATCATAAAAATGTGGTAAAATCAATACAGTCAATTTAATACGAGCCTTAATGCGGAAAAATGCATTTATGCATTTTTATTGGTTTCAAATACATTAAATAGACAAACGAGTTTGAAAGAGGAGTTATAGAATGGAAAAAACAAAAAAAATCATTCCCGGGGTGCTTTTGGCACTTATCGTGGCGGTGGCTTCAAGGGTGCTTGAATCTTTACTTCCAATCCATCTAATTGGTGCGTCGGTTATTGCTTTGTTTATAGGCATGGCAATAAACTATTTTAAAAAGCCGTCAGAGGTAGTTGTAACAGGGTTGAACTTCACCTCCAAAAGAATATTAAAATTTGCGATTATTTTACTTGGTGCCTCACTTAATATTCAAACTATTTTAACAGTTGGACAAAATTCTTTGATTGTTATGGTATTTACACTTGCAACATGTTTTGGCGTAGGATTTTTCACAGGAAGAGCACTTGGCCTCAACTGGAAAATGTCTAATTTAATTTCGGCAGGCACCGGCATTTGCGGCGGCTCGGCAATTGCAGCAATTGCGCCTGTAATTGATGCCGATGACACAGACATAGCATTTGGCATGTCTGCAACATTTATATTTGATATGATTATGATTTTGCTATTTCCTATCATGGGGCATTGGCTTGGACTTTCTGATATGGCTTACGGCCTTTGGGCGGGCACAGCTGTTAATGATACCTCAAGCGTTGTGGCCGCAGGTTATGCCTTTAGCGAAAACGCAGGCGCATACGCAACAATGGTTAAGCTGACAAGAACCTTGACAATTATACCTACAGTTTTAGTTTTTGCCGCTATCGGTGTGCATGTTAAGAAAAAAGAATTGGCACAGCAAGCAACATATGAAAACACACATAAAAAACTTGACATGTTTCATGTTATTCCGTGGTTTATCTTAGGCTTTTTAGCATTTGCCGGAATAAACAGCCTTGGTGTAATCCCTGTTGAAGTTTCAGACGCACTTAAAGAAGCAAGTAAATTTTTAATGGTAATGTCACTTGCTGCCATCGGTTTAAAAACAGATATCAAGCATATGAAAAAAGCAGGCTTAAAGCCCATGCTTCACGGATTTATAATTTCAGCACTTGTTGTAATTGTATCAATAACCGTGCAATATGCGGTGGGTATTGTTTAAGTAATACTCTAAAATATATGAAAATGCAACTTTGTGCAACAAAGTTGCATTTTTGCATTTATTTGCAAAAACGATGCCATTTGTATTAAAATAAATGCAATTTAAAGTTAAACTATATCTCATTTTTTGTTAGAATCAACTATTTTACAGTAAATTTTTATGCTTTTTGCCAAAAATGCAAAAGAAATGCAAAAAATGATAGTTTTTGCATTGACATTGCATTGATAAAATTTTATAATATTTACATTGAATAATATTAATTATTGCAATTATTATTTTTAAAAATCATCTTAATTTAAGATAGAATAAAAACAATCGACATGCTTTGTGTACATAATTTCGATTGCATGAATTTTTAAAAAAGGAGTGCCCACTATGCCAAACTCATCTGTCACCTTGCAAGACATAGCAAACGAACTCGGCCTATCTGTTTCTACTGTTTCACGGGCACTTTGTGAAGAAACAGCAAATAAAGTTAAACCTGCCACCAAAGAAAAAATTGAACAAGCGATAAAAAAACTGGGTTATGTACAAACAAAGGCGTATACTTCTGCTGCCACAGCCGATGAAATTTCTATTGGTATTATAATTGCAACACCCGGCAAAGCGTTTCATCACGAGTTTTTTGCAGAAATGCTAAACCCGCTTTTAAGCGAGATTTATAAAATAGATTGCCATGTTGGATATGTTTTATCGGAAAACTTTGTGCCTAAAGAAAAGTTTTTGCAAATTATACAAAACACTAAGGTGTCCGGCGCAATTGTTATGGGAAGGCTGGATGAAGATTTTTTAAGCTTCTTAAAAAATAGTATTCCACACATAGTTTATACGGGCGTTAACTATGTTGGCCATGACACTGATGAAGTTGTTTGCAATGCCTTTGAAGCAATTGAAACTTTATATGATCATTTTAAAGAAATAGGTTATAACACCATAGGTTATATTGGTTCTACCAATATGCAAACCACTAAAAAAAATGATTATCACCGCTATACAAGTTTTTTAAATTGTCAAAAAAAATATGGTGATATTTTTGATAAAGAACATATCAGCAGTTCCGGCAACGAGACAATGCAAAGCGGTTATGACGCCATGATGAAAATCATACGCACTAATAATTTACCAAAGGCAATAATTTGCGCATCAGACAGCTGTGCTGTTGGGGCGCTTCGTGCCGCACATGAAAACGGCATTGCTATCCCAAAAGATATTGCAATTGCAGGTGTTGATAACTTGATGTTAAGTGATTTTACATCGCCTAAATTAACAACGGTTGACGTGCCAAAAAGCGAGCTTGTACGCCTTGCAATTAATATGCTTATCGACCGCATAAAAAACAACCGTGAAAAAAACATAAGGCTTGATATTCCGAGTGAGCTTATAATAAGAGAATCCTGTGGTTATCACCTAGCCAATCCGATATAATCCGAACCCGTTTTATAACAAAGCAAATGCAGAGCAATTTTATTGTTCTGTTTAAATATTAAAATTTTTGGAGGAAAAAATGGCTATTATCAAATTTAAAGACTATATGCATGTTGGTATCGTTGTAAAAAACATCGAAGAAACTCTAGAGGAAATGCAAAAAATTTACGAAATTGACGAATACAGAATAAATGCATTCCCACCGGAAGATGCAGACCGTGAAAAAGTTCAACTTATGTATAAAGACCAAAAAACATGGTTTACCGCAAGATTTTGCTTTATGAAAATGGGTAATACTGAGCTTGAATTAATCGAACCTGTTGAAGGCGAAAGTGTTTGGAAAGACTTTTTGGCAGAAAGTGGCGAAGGCATCCATCATTTAAAATTTGAAGTTGAATCCATTAACGCAACAATGAAATCCTTCAAAGAAATGGGCGTTGAATGTATGCAATACGGTTCTGCTGTTGGACCAAACACAGGCAAAACCTGGGCATATTTTGATACAAGAAAACAACTTGGTTATATTTCAGAAATATTAAACACACAAGTTGGCGAAATTGTAGAACAATAAAAAGGAGTATTGACAATGAGATTAGAATTCGAATACGGCAATGGCATGATGGCGGCAGAACTGCCTGACA
>CAYJGV010000015.1:0-32186 GCA_964369715.1 uncultured Bacteroides sp.
GCTGGTGCAGGTGTCGGCGCAGGTGCAGGTGCAGCGCTGTCGCCACTTTCAATGCCAAAGCCTGCTATTAGCTCTTGCGCCAAAGTAATAGGCATTACATTGAAAAACTCACTTTGCAATTTGCCTTCAATTGATAATTTAAATTTAACTACAACAACTACATCACTGTCGAAATTTAAATATGCTTTTTTGAAAGCGTCTAAATCGTCAAGCATAAATGATTTAGGTGTTGAAATATTAACCGTTTTTTCTAAGAAATCCGATAGAGCGGTACTTGCCGCACCCATCATCTGGTTCATAACTTCACAAACAGCACTTATGCTTAATTCATCTAAAACGAATTCTTCGTCCGGAATATCGCTACCCATTAAGATATTGACAATAACGCGAACGTCATCACGCTTTAGCATCATTAAATTGCTGCCGTCAATACCCTCGACATATTTAATTTCAACGCCTATTGCGGGGTCAACTTCACCAAGTTCAAAATCTGCCACTTTTACTGTACTTGCAACAGGGGTTGTAATATCAACCCTTTCGTCAAGCATATTTGATACAGCCGTAGCAGAAGAACCGAGGCTTATATTCATTATTTCGCCTATGGCATCCAGTTCCATGGGGCTGAAAACATGTAGTTCCATATTGTTTTACTCGTCCCTTCTTCCAAGTTTATGATAAGTATCTTTTATTTTAACAGCTACGTTATTACTTTGCGCACCCATTTTTCCACTAAACCATGGTTTACCGCCGATATATAAGAAAATAGGTTCTTCTACCGGGTGACTTAAATCAATAACATCGCCAGGCCGAAGCGAATTTATATCGCTTAATTTTATTTGCGTTCTGGCAAGCTCTGCTGTTATTTGAAGTTCAGAATCCTTTAATATATCCATGATGTCATCTGAATTATCATCGCCACCGACACGCCCCATTTTATTTTGCGAAGCAATAATTGTGAAAATATTTGTTAAAAGCATTCCCGGTAAACAAATATTCATTGTTCCGCTGGCGTTTGGGAATTTTATGCTTATCGAAACAATAACCACTGTTTCATCTAAGCTTATAAGTTGCACTAGTGTGGGGTTTCTTTCCGTTCGCCTATAGCTATATGTCATGTTTTCAATATAACTTTCCCAACTTTTCCCCAAAACACCTATAATGTCTTCCACTATGCTTTCATATAATTGCAGTTCTAAATCTGTAAAATTATATGATGTTAAATATCTCGAATCCACTTGCCCACTTCCACCCATAAGCCTATCCATCATGCTAAGCATTAACGGTGTTGAAAAATGAAATAATACCGTGTCATCATCAAGCGATTGATTAGTGATGTTCACATCAGAAAGTGCAATAACTTCACCCTCTGTTAAAGCATTTGAAAACTCGTAATATCTTTGTTCTTCAACGCCCTCAACCGTAACTTCACACGAAGTATGCAAAAGGCCGTTTATTCTCGAGTTTATTACTCTTGTATAATTTTCAAAAACGCCGTTTATAATTCTTAGCCTATCTTTGGTGAATTTTCTCGGGCTATAAAAATCATATTTTCTATATTTTTTCTCTGTGGATTCGCTTTGCGTCTTCGACGCATCATCGCCGGATTTTGCTGAATTCAGCAAAGCATCTATTTGGCTTTGCGATAATACTTCCGCCATAAAGCTATCCCCCCAAACAATAAATTTTTGTGTTTATTTATCATAAACATCAAGCAGTTATTATTATATCCGCTTAATCCCTTTGTTATTTTGTATTTAGTCTTGTTGTTTTATAAACTTTGCCAAGTATTTATTCCTCGGGTTCAGCTTGTGTTTCTCCTTCAGATGTTGCTTCGTCCTCGGTTTCAGCTGTTGCTTCACCTTCTGGTTCTGCTTGTGTTCCTTCGGTTTCGGTTGTTATTTCATCTTCACTCTGTACTGCTGCTTCATCTTCGCTATCTGCTTCCGCTTCACCTTGTGCAAAATCTTGAGAAATCTCACTGTTCGCTTCTTCAAGCATCGAATAATATTCATCAAGCTCGTCTTGTGCACTTGCATCAGGGTCAAAACCGCTTATTACAAGTTCAACACGACGGTTATCTTGTCTCTCCGCCTCGTTACTGTTTCCGGAAACAGGTCTCCACTGTCCATAACCTATACTTATTAGCCTTGACGGTTCAATAATATCTTTATTTTGCAAGTAAACAGTAATTATTGTCGCACGGTCAGATGCCAAAAATCTATCCGCAGTAACTTCATTTGGTGTGCTTGCATTAGCTTGTGCAGTATGCCCTAAAACTTCTATAACATCAATGGATTGATTTACACCCTCAATTGAAGTTGCGATTCCATCAAGAACACTTGCGCCCTCTGCCCTTAAAACAGCACTGTTTCCATCAAAGAAAACCGCATCCTGAAACGAAATAAAAACATATCCATCGCCCAAACTTATATTAACTTCTCTTTCAATGCCCGATGCCCTTGCCTGCTCGACAACCTGTTCATAAAGCTCTTGCAAATCTGCCGCAACTTGTTCTGCTGTGGGTTTTGCATCTTCGCCTTGGTTTGCGCCCGGGTCATCAGTGCTATCTGTATAACCGGCAATAACAGCGTCCGGATTGAAAGATTCAACAAGCGCTTGATATTTTTCTTCACTTACAGACGACATCGAGAACATCATAACAAAAAAGCACATAAGCAATGTTACCATGTCGGCATAGGTATCCATCCAGTTTGCGCCGCCGCCGCCGCTTTTTTTTGCTTTTTTCAATTCGCAAAGCCTCCTTTTCTAAGGCTATTATATGTATTCGATAACAAAAATTTATGCATCTTCTTTTTTGCCGCCTTTTTTGCCGCCATCTTTGTCGCGCAATTTTTGGTTCATAAACACAAGCAAGAATTCACGCAAGAATTTAGGGTTTTCACCTGCTTGAATAGCCATTATACCCTCGACAACAATTTGTTTACATAAAAGTTCCTCTTCATCTCTTGCCGTTAAGTTTGTCGCTATCGGTGTAAAAATAACGTGAGCCAAAATAGAACCGTACATTGTGGTTAAAAGCGCAACTGACATAGACGGGCCAATGCTGTCCATACTGCCGCCATCAAGCCCCGCAAGCATGTTGATAAGGCCGATAAGTGTACCTATCATACCAAAGGCAGGCGCAGAACCCGCCGCACTGGAATACATCGTTATCGTTCTGGAATGCCGCTCGCTTGTTTGTTCTATGTCATTTTCCAAAACATTCCGAACCCTTTCAGGGTCGTTTGCGTCTACAATAAGCATAATTGCTTGTTTAAAAAACGGGTCGGTTTCTGCATTAGCTTTTTCTTCTAATGCTAAAAGCCCGTTTTTACGTGCAATTTGTGCAATATCGATTAATTTTTCAACATAAGCATTTGGGTCATAAGCTTTAGCTTTTAAAAGAATACCAAAGTGCTTAATTGATTTGACAGCAATTTTTGGATATGCCGCTATAACAACAGCCATGGTTCCGCCAATAACTATAAGCACACTGGATAAATCAAAGAACCTTTCAATGTTTCCTAGTGCGAATGCAAAGCCGTCGCTCATATCAACCGTTATTCCGAATAGAATAAAGACTATAGCTACAACTACGCCTATCAAATATAAAATATTCATTTTATTTCCCCTTTGCGTTTATTGCTATACAAATTTGTTTTTAAATTTTTTTGCTATTAATTGTTTTTGACAATATTAATTTGACGGTTAATATCTTGAACTTTTGCATTATAATCCGCAATTTTTTGAATAATTTCATCCGCTGTATCTCTAACTATATAATAACTGCGGTTCATCATTACAACTTTGCATTCGGGAATAAGCTCAATGCACTCTATTTGTTGATGATTGAGCAAAAAAACCTCATTGTTCATTTTACGTAATACTATCATGATATATCTCCCCTTAGAAAATTTGTAATACCCGCAGGCTACTTTCACATTAATACTTATATTATAATATTTTATTGCAATTTAATCAAATAAAATTTATATAAAATTTAGCTTTTTTATTGTTACATAATTATCTTTTATAATTAGAGGCAAAGCAAGACATTTTTTTAGCGCTGGCTAGGCCCTAAAGCCTTGCTTTGCACCCTGTATAAATAAGATTGAATAAAAACTATTTTTGCTTTTTACCGGGAATTATCGCTTCATATTAATAAGCTCTTCAAGCATTGTATCTGTAACAGTAACAACCCTTGTATTTGCTTGGTATCCACGTTGATAAGTAATCATGTTTGCAAACTCTGTTGCAAGGTCTGTGCCGCTTTGTTCTAAGAAGTTGGGCATTAAATTAACTGTTGTTTGTGCCAAAAGTGTTTCGGGTGAACCATTGGTTTGGTTATTTAAATATCCCGATAAGGAACCGCCAGGTGTTGTTATGCTAATTTCGCCTGTGCTTCCAAGTGCTTGATAATATGGGCCATCTGTGTGGGTTAAGCCTGCCGGATTTGGTACATTGCCAAGGGCAATTGTGCCAACAACAACAGGCTCGCCTGTTTGTTTGTTAATGCCTTTAATAACACCGCTTTGGTCAATGCTTATGCTTTCCATTTCAATTGGGCCAAGGTTTTCAACGCCTGCAAAAGTTGCATCATAAGCGTTTAATCCATCTGCGCCAACGCCTTGGAAGAATGCATCGCCCACTTCAAGGCTTTCGTCTCTAAGCATTTCAACGCCTGCAAGTGTTTCACCTGCGGCAGTAAAATCAGCATCTAATGTTGTTATAGCGGCAGAATCTAAAACGGAACCAAGCGCCGGCAAAGCTGTTGTTGCGCCTACGTTTGCGTCTAAGAAATCTTGTGTTACAACAAATCTATCATCAATTCCGGGGTTTGCGTCTATAAAGTCTTGTGTAACTTCAAGAGGCATTCTAATTGGCACAAGTTGTGTGCTTGTTGCTGTGCCACTGCCGCCAGCCGCTGTTCCTGTTGCAACTGCGCCGTCTTGCTCAGGGTCGTTAACTGATACAAAGCCGTAAACAACACCGCCCGAACCATCAACCAAATAGCCGTTTGCGTCAAAACGGAAATTACCTACGCGAGAAAAATCTAAAGATGCAAGTGAATCAACTGCAACACCGTCTTTTGTTCCTATTAAGAAGAAACCATCACCTTGAATTGCAACGTCTGTTGCAAAACCTGTGGATTCAAGACTTTGTGTTGCCATGTTTAAGTCTATTGTTCCGATGCTAACGCCATAACCTGTTTGCATTGGGTTTGTGCCACCTGTTAGTGCACCACCATCTGAACCTGCTTGTTGTGTGCTGTAAACTGTTTCTTTAAATGTAACACGGCCTGCTTTGTAACCGTAAGTATTAACGTTTGCAACGTTATTACCTGTTACATTAAGTGCGCTCATATGCGCTTTTAGCCCGGCTATACCGGAGCTCATTGCACTTGTTAATGCCATATTATTTCTCCTTTTTCAGCATTGTGCGCCACAACGAAATTTACCATTCGGGCAAATTTCAAGAGCCTCCTTGCGGTCCTGCTCTTATAAAATGACTGCGCCATCAATGTTAGTAAAAATATTTTGTTTCATTTCGCTTTGAGTCATAGCTGTGATAACTTTATTTGTTGGCACATTTATAATAAATGCGCTTTGCTCGTTCATTGCAAGAATATTTGTTGCGCCTTTTGCGCCTGCTTTTGCAACGCTTTCATTAAGGCTTGTTATAAGCCCGTCGCTCACATTTATGCCTCTTTCTTCAACACGTTGTTGTGCGTGTTTAGAAAATTCTATCGAATTGCTATCGTTAATTTTATTTTGCAACAATTCTTTAAAAGAACTTGTTTGCCCATTAACGTTTACATTATTCGACGTTTGCGGGGTTTTTACCTGTGTGGTGGCAGATATCGCCCTGCTTAACATGGCTTGCTTTGTAATGTCAACCATGACTACCGCCTCCTTTTAGTATCAAATATACACTAAGCTATTAAATTGTATCGCCTGTTGTGCCACCTGTTGTGTCGCCTGTTGTGTCACCGCCCTCAGTGCCCGTTGCATCGCCGGTGCCTTCAGTGCCTGTTGTGCCCTCAGTACCTGTTGCGTCGCCTGTTCCTTCGGTGTCTACCGGTGGTACTGTAGTGTCATCTGTGCCCTCGGTGTCTGTATCAGGTGTTGCCTCTACGTCAGGTAATCTACCAACTGCAAGCATTTCGCTTAATGCGTACATGTCTTCGCCTAAAAAGATAACGGAAACGCCTTGATAAGTGCCTGTCGCTGTAACTGTTCCCACAAATTGTGACATCACGCCATCTTCGTCATAATTCGCAACGGTTACTTCTTTTCCCACAAGAGACGCCGCATATGTCATGTTAGAAGCCTGTGTCATTGCAAGCATACTGTCTTGTAATGAACCCATCATTTGAACAGATGACATTTGCACCAATTGATTTAACATATCGGTGGTGTCCATTGCGTTATCCAAAGTTTGGCTTTGTAATTGTTTTACCATCAAAAGCATGAAATCATCAAATTCAAGGCTACTTGTTTCGCCTGCGCCATTAATTGTAATATTATTTTGGTTTATGTAATCAATCGCACTTGCATCAAGATAACTTCCTGAAGTTGTGGCATAAGAATAACTTGCACCTAAATCGTTAATTGTATTGCTCAATTATATTTGCCTCCTTTGCCGTATTATAAATTGCTAACTTGATTTTGTTCAAGCCCAAGCCTTAAGCGCTGCATAAAATCGAAAGGATTGCTTTCCTCTTGTTTTTTCGCCTCGCCTTGTCCATTATTTCCTTGGCTGTGCCTGTTTGGGTTATCTTGCTGTTGTTGCCAATTGCCTTGTTCGCTCTCTGCAGATTGTTGAACTTCAACTTTAACTTGGTCTGTACTTGTATTTAAAAGTAATGCTCCCAGTTTTGATGAATGTTCGTTGATAAGTTTTGCCGCCGTATCTGTTTCTGTTATGAAAATAACATTTAAAACGCCCTCGGGGGTTCTGCTCATTTCAATCGTCACATTTCCAAGCGAGGCTGGCGATAATTGAAGCGTGATTTTTTCCGCGCCCATCATATCAGCAGTTGTTACAGCTTTTGCTAAATTTGCATCAAAAGTTTCTGTGCTTGTGTCAACAACTTGTGTTTCGCCAACTTTTACAGGAGTTGTTTTAACATCTTTAAATAATTGAGAACCTATATTATTTTGATCTAAATCAACTTCACCGTCTTGTTGTACTTCGGTTGAAACTTCGCCTTTTGTGCTAATTTCAACTTTGTCTGTGTTTTGGCTTTGCTCTGTTGTTTGTACAATTGTTTGTGCTTGCTCTTGTTCACCTTGTGCCAAAATTTCACCATCAACTGATTGCTGTGCTTGCCCTTGAGCATTTTGCTCAAAATTACCGCTCATGTTCAATTGCTGTACATCAAAATTAATGCCCTTGATGGAAGAATTAGACAAATCCATCAATAATGAAGCATTTGCATTTAATTCGGATTGTGGCAAAAAGCTGTAGTTTTGTGCCAATATTGCTTTTGCTTCGTCTGTAATCTCTACTTCAGTCTCGGGTTTTTCGCTATCTACAGTCTCGCTTTTAGCATCTGCTACATCAGGCTGTTTTTCTCTCATTAAATCTTCAAAACTTTGTGTTTTCTTTTCGCTATTGCTTGTATCTGTGCTTTGTGTTTGTTGTTGCACCATATTCGCCATAGTTTGCATTAAAAGTTGCGTTGCTTGCATCATTACACCTCCTTTCAATTATTATGTATATAAGAATGAAAATAGAGAGTTAAATTGCAGTGTTTGACTTTTCAAACCTTTTTAGAGAAACAAACTCATCGATAAAAAGTTCGTCTTGTTTTAATTTTAATTTATTATATTCTTCAAAGTCTTTTTCTTTTAATTTTTCAAGCGCTTGCGAATCTGTTTTAGCGCTTAAAACTTCTTTTCTTTTTTCCTCTGCCAGCATTCGGCTGTTTTCAAGCCTTTGTGACTGTTGTTTTATATCAAGTTCTAAAACTCTTAGGCCGTTTTCAAATTGCATTGCCTGTGCAATTGTAATCCCCTCTTTTTCTTGTTTTCTAAACCTTGTATTGTGCGCCTTGTGGGAATTTACAATTTGCTCTAATTTAAGTTCATCTCGTTGCACATTTGATAAAGTAATTGCATATTCACTTTGCAAATTTTCAAGCACCTGATTTTTATAGCCTAAAACACTTTGCAGATTAAATGCATAATTTTTCATTATAATTTTACCTTTCGCCTTAGTTCAATTAATATATTTCGGCTAATTTGTAATATTGTAATTAGGTTAATGTATTCATTATATTTACTATTCTATCATATGAAAATCTCTCGTTAACGTCTTGTTTTAAAAAATCTTGAACTGCATAAATCTTCTTAAGTGCCACATCTAGCCTTGGGTTAGAGCCCTCTTTATATGCGCCTATTGAAACTAAATCTTCGCTTTTTTCGTATGTGCTTAATATGTCCCTTATTTTTGCTGCTGTTTGCCTATGCTCTTCGCTTACTATTTCCACCATCAAACGTGAGACACTGTTGCTTACATCTATTGCGGGAAAATGGTTTGCCGAAGCAAGTTTTCTTGAAAGCACTATATGTCCATCCAAAATACCCCTTACTGTATCGGCAATGGGCTCGTTTGTGTCGTCACCCTCGACAAGCACTGTATAAACGCCTGTAATGCTACCGTTTTCAAAATTACCACTGCGCTCTAAAAGCCTTGGTAATTCGGAATAAATAGATGGTGTATATCCCCTTGCAACAGGCGGCTCTCCTACTGCAAGGCCTATTTCACGTTGCGCCATCGCAAAACGTGTAAGCGAATCCATCATCAAAAGCACGTCCATGCCTTGGTCTTTAAAATATTCAGCAATTCCCGTTGCAACCGCAGGACACTGTTTGCGAAGCATCGCCGGTTGGTCGGAAGTTGCAACAACCACAACGCTTCTGCTCATTCCCTCTTCGCCAAGGTCTCTTTCAATAAACTCTAAAACCTCACGTCCACGTTCGCCCACAAGAGCAATAACGTTTATGTCCGCTTTAACATTTTTGGCAATCATACCCATAAGTGTACTTTTACCTACACCGGAGCCTGCAAAAATACCAATACGTTGACCTTTGCCTATGGTTAACATTCCGTCTATAGCTTTTACACCAAATTCCATTTTCTCACGTATAGGTGGACGAGAAAGCGGGTTGATGTGCTCTATATCCTGCACGCAATATTGTGTGCCGCCAACAAAATCGCCTTTTCCGTCGATGGGATTTCCCAAGGCGTCTATAACTCTGCCCCTTAAAAAAGACCCCATTGTTAAACTTAAACGTCTGCCAGTGTTTCGCACAAAATTTCCGGCGGAAATACCGCTCATATTTGCATAGGGCATAAGCAAAATTCTGTCTTTTTTAAAACCGACAACTTCGGCCATTACCCTGGCACCGTTCTCTGCGCTGAAAATATTGCAAATATCGCCTGCTGCGGCACGTGTACCTGATGCCTCGATAGACATCCCAACCAAATTTTCAATTTTGCCAATATAGCTTATAGTGTCGGCATTATGAATTTTTTGAACGACATTTCTAAGCATTCGATACTCCTTAAAACTTTCCGTTTATAGCTTTTTGCTATTTTATATAATTAAGCCTAGAGTTTGAATTATAACAAACATCTATTGCGAAATTAAGTCTTTAATGGTTTTTAACTGTGAAGATACACTCGCATCAATAATTTCATCCGGCATTTCTATAATGCATGTTCCGGGTTCATCTTCTTGCATTGGTACAATTTTGACATTATCCGAAAGGCCTGAAAGCGCCGCCCTAAGCTCGGGCGAGCCTTCCACAAGTTCTGCTGCATCAGATTCAGCAACATGGATTCTAACCCATTCACGTCGCTTTAATTTTTCTGTCGCAACGCTTATCATTCTTGTTATAACTTCTTTACTGCTTTTTAAGCTTATTTGCATTATTTTTTCTGCAACAGCAATTGTAACATCAATTAATTGGTGCTCTGTTCTATCAATTAATTCTTCACGCATTCTCGTTTCTTTTTGCATAATTTGCTTAAATTCTGCAACTAGCTTGTTTTCCATTTCTTTTTGGGCTTTCATTTCGCCAAGCTTATGGCCGGCATCATAACCCGCTTTATATCCTTCTTTTTGCGCTTTTTCCATCTCTTCTTGAATTTGCACATTTGCCTGTTCAATCAGTTTTTCTTTAAATTCTGCCGCACTTTTATGCGCATTCGCTATTATTTCATTCGCCTGAACAGTTGCAAAATTTATTTCTGCCGCCGCACTGTTTTTTTTAATTGTATTAGGCGATTTTGTATTTTTTGCAACTTGATTAACAACTGCTTGAACTTCGCTTCGAAGGCGTGCCGCAGTTGCCGCGGGTGTTTCACGCTGTTTTTTTTGTGGTTTTTCCTCTTGTATTAATTGCTCTTTCTCTTTTTCAGGTGCTATTTCATCTTCGGTTTCAGTCAAGGTTTCCCCGTTATCGTTTTCACTGTCTTGTGTTACTTCCTCGGGTAATTTCTCTTCAAATTCCTCTAATTCAAAGCCATCATCAACTTCTACTTCATCCGCTAAAGGAAGCACAAAATTGCTGGCTGTTGTTATTGCACCATTTTTCCAAATATTAGGCAATTATATCGTCCTTTCCACCCTTAGTGATGACAAGTTCTTGTTGTTCTTCCAATGTGCGAATTATGCCAACAATGCGTTGTTGTGCTTCTTCAGCTTCACGCATACGTACATTTGTGGTAATTTCCAAATCGTCGCTGATGCTTTGCGCCATACGGGAAGACATATTTGCAAAAACTTTGTTTGCAACACTTCTGTCTGCGCCTTTAAGTGCAAGCACAAGGTCTTTCTGGTCGCAATCACGCACAAAGCGTTGAACACTGCGGTCGTCCATAGTGACGATATCCTCGAAAGTAAACATGCGTTTTCTGATTTCTTCCGCAAGGTCGACATTTTTTTCCGATAGCATATCGAAAATGTTTTTCTCGCTTGCACGGTCAAGATTATTCATAATATCAGCAACATAATCTACGCCGCCAACTTCGATATTGTCTGTTTGCATAATGCTAGAGAACCTTTTATTCATTTCTTCCTCTATTATTTTAACAGCTGTCGGAGAGGCATTTTCCATATTTGCTATGCCTTCAACAACTTGAACTTGCAAATCTTTATCAAGTTGTTCTATAACACCGGCAGCTTTTGAGGTCTCCACATAAGAAAGTATGAGTGCGATGGTTTGTGGGCGTTCGTGTTGAAGCGCGCCAAACAGGCTTTTTTCATCAGCTTTGTTAAGAAAATCGAATTCTCTGCTGACAAGCACTTGTGTAACTTTATCAAGCAAACTTTCCGATGCTTCCTTGCCAAAAGCGCTTTCTAAAACAGCCCTTGCATATTCAAGGCCACCCTCTGTAACAGCTTTATTAGTAAGGCACATTTGGTAAAATTCCAAAAGTACATTTTCGGTGGTGGGCGCATCGACAAACCCAAGTTTTGCTATTTGAACAGTTAATTTTTCAACATCGTCCGATTCCATATGTTGATAAATCGAGGCTGCCTTTTCCATTCCCAGTGAAACAATTACTGCTGCTGCTTTTTCATCCGGTGTTAGTTCTTGAATAACTTCCGGCGGTTTTTCTGCTGCAGCTGCGGCAATTTCTTCCTCTGTTTTTTCTAATTCATCTTTGCCTTTGTTTTTGTTCTTTTTCTCTCTCGGTGCCATTATTCGCCCTCCTCTCTCAACCAATTTCTTAGCATTTGAGCGGCAATTTCAGGATTTTTCTCTGCAAATTCACGCACATTTTGGCGCAATTCCATGCTCTTGCCGGAGCCTACTTCAAGTACATCCACTTTGCCGTCATCTGTGTGAACTATTTGCAATGCGCTCAAGCGCTCTGCTTCAAGTGCTTCTTCTGCTTCTTTTTGTTTTTTGCGTTTACGACGTCTTGCCGATAGCAGAAGTATAATTATTATCATTATTATGACAAAAGCGATAAGTCCAATTATCGGTATTAGCATAAATGATGGAATTACAAGGCCGTCTGTTTCTTCTATAGCAAGTTCTTCATCAGAAGCGAAAGGCGCAAATAATATATCAATTTTTTCATCTTGAACTTCTGCGTTTATACCTGCGGCACGTGCAACCAAACCTATTAAATCATTGGCATTTATATCTGTTGCAGCATTGCTGTTTACAGAAATTGAAACGGACAAATCTGTCAATACACCGCCAAGGTGTTCCGATTGCTGTGTAACAGTATCAACAAGATAATCTTTTTCACCGTAATTGGCTATAAAATCCTCTGTTCCATCTGTTGTCAAATCTTCCTCTGCATATTCGCTTACGTCCGCATTCGGTTCAACTCCTGCGACACCGCCCTCAGCATCTGAAGGCCTACTTATTTGAAAATCGTAAACTTGACTGCCAACGATACCCTCACCATTTGTCTCGCCCTCTGCTCCCCATTCCTCTGTGGAATATTCTGTAGAGCTTGTGACGCTGTGGCTCATATCAACCACACTGTTAACGCTAACCCTTATATTTTGCGCCCCGAAGAACGGTTCAAGTACATTTAAAATATTAGTGCGGACAGTTTTGTTGATGTCACTTTCTAAATCAAGTTTTAGTGAGCTTGCGCCGGACATACTGTCTTCGCCGCTTGCCTCTTCGTATGTATTGCCTGCGGTATCCGTTATTGTAATGTTTTCAATTTCAAGCCCCTGCACGGCTGTGCTTACAAGTTGACGTATAGCCGTCACTTGCATTTGTGTCAGCTCGTATCCGTTTTCAAGTTCCACTAAAACAGAGGCAGATGCATGAGTTGCATTGTTTGAATCAAGAACATATGTATTGTCTTGCCCCGGTACAATTTTAACTTGCGCCGAACTTACAAATTCAAATTCTCTGATAACGGTTTCCATTTCATTTTCAAGGCTGTAAAGCTTTAAAACATCTCTTTCGCTCTCTGTTGTAAGCGAACTTACATTATCAAAATATGTAGAATGACTAAAGCCCGAAGATGGATAGCCCGCAACAAGCAAATCTGCTTTTAACGAGGCAACCTGATCTTCAGGCACAAGCACTGTATCTTGGCCCTCTATTCTATAGTTTGTCACTCCGTTTTCCGATAAATATGTTACAACATTGTTCATGTCCTCGCTTGTTAGGCCTGTAAACAATGTTGCATACGGATTAACAGCCGTGTTAAACACAGCTATACCAATAGCTATTAACACAACTAAAATCAAGGTGCCTATTATTAATTTTTTTAATACGGAAGGCAAAGCCGCTACTTTAGCTTTTACCGTATCATATGATTTTTTAAGGTTTTCTTGCACTTTCTCTACCCCCGGAGGTTATTTTTATAAGCCTATTCTCATCAGTTCACTGTACGCATCAAGTGTTCTGTTGCGAAGTTCAACCAAAATTTCCACCGATATTGCCGCTTTTGTTTCTGCAATTGAAAGTTCCGCTGGGTTATCAAGTTGTCCTGTTGCTAGCTGATATTGTAAATCATTTTTTTGTGCATCTGTTTCTTTTACATTTTCTATAGCAGATTCAAAAATTTGCGCAAACATGCCGGATTCTGATTCTGCGCTATTAATATTTTGAGTTGCATTTGTTGAAATTAATGGCTGTATTTGACCGATAGGTGTAAAGTCCATTTTTCTCTCCGTTTCTCATCACATAAAATATAAATGTGATTTTTTAAATATTTTGCCACATAAACAATTAAGATGTCGAATTTAACAGCAAAGATTATTTTCCAATTTGAAGCCCACTTGCTGTAACTTCTTTAAGCACATTAAACGCTGTTACGCTTGCATTATATGCTTGGCTTGCCGCCATTGCATCTGCTGTTTCTTTAATTAAATCGATATTTGGAAGCTCCACATATCCCTCTTCATTAGCATCGGGGTGTGTTGGGTCATATGTAATTCTAAAATCCGATTGATCCTCCAATATTTGCGTTACCATTACTCCGCCGTCCATTTGAGTATCTGCATTCCTGCTTGAGCTCGCTCTTTCCATTGCACTTCCAAACGAGTTCTCCTGTGCTTCAAGTACAACTATTTTTCTGCGATATGTTCCGCCACCGTCCTCGGTTCTTGTCGTGTTAATATTAGTCATATTTTCAGCAATAACATCAATTCTTTGTTGTTGTGCTGTAAGCCCTGATCCAACAACGCTCATAGAATTTAAAAAAGCCATATTAATCTCCGTTCTGTCACACATTGACACAAATATTATAAAGCCGCTTTAGTTCTTATATATTATCCTCTTATCGCTGTTCTAAGCACAGAAAAATCATTCGAAATACTATCCATTAAATATTGTAATTGATATGCATTTCTGGATAATTCGATATTTTGTTCGGTTATATTTACGCCGTTATCATCAAGCCTTGTTGAAATTTCAGCAGTGTGCACTTGTATCTGTGAAGAACCTATGGCTTGATCTGCCCTTTTTACATTTCCATCACTGTCAGTTTGCCTTTCAATAGCATCACGCAAACTTTCTTCAAAAGTAACGTATTGCATCTTGTAATTCGGAGTTTCAACATTTGTTATATTGTTTAAAATCACTTCTTGCTTTTGCCACAAATAATCAAGCGATTTCTCCATCATATTCATTGAACTTGTGCTTAAAATGTCCATAACATCACTTCTCCTTTATATAAAGTATTTAAGAATTAATAAACGCAAAAAACTACCCTTATGCTCACAATATCGTATCAAAAGGTAAAATGTCTTGTTATCGTATTTTTTCCAAAATTCACCAAAAAGCAACTTAAAAGCTTTTTGTATAATTATTCATTGCTGACTATTGAGATAATTATACCTTATATTTTGATATAATGCTAGTTTTTTTCTAAATTTAATAAAGAAAGTTACATATTAATTTCTTTTTCCTTTGTATATAATGACAAATACTCAGTTATTTTGTCTTAACTTTAGGCATTATAACATAAATATACCAAAAATCCAATCAAAAATCTACAAAAATATCACATTTTATGTAAAATTTAAATAAAATTCATTGAATTATTAAACATTTTACATATCACAACCCACAATGTAATGTCAGCGTAATTAATGTGTATTTATATTGTAAATTTGTATATTATTAGTATTAGTATTAGATTTTATTATATTATTAACTTTATTGTTGTGTAGTATATATAAATTGTTAACAAAACATTATATATAATTCATTTAAAGCTATTTGATAAAATTTTGTCGAAATAACGAAGATAATAGTTCAATTTATTTAATTATAGTGTCATAATTTTCATAAAACTTCTATAATTACAGTGATTTTTCACAAAAACATTAAATTAATTTCAAAACAAGCATGTGTAAAACAAAAACAGAGCACAGAACCACACACTTAATTAAACAAAGCATATTTCCTTTGTTTTTGTGCATTCACCAAACTAAATCATTTTTTAGCTTGGCTGAGGTTCCGTCCTCTGTATTAAATTTCATAAATATATTATACTACCGTAAATTATTCAAGTCAAATGGTGTATCTTGGTAAATGTAATAATTTAGCCAGTTTGAGAAAAAAAGTTGCGCATGGGCTCTCCAACAAAACTTTACATCGTTTTTGGCATCGTCGTCAATAAAATAATTATACGGTAAATCTATATCTAGGTTTTTGGCGATATCTCTATCATATTCATTTTTCAAAGTATACTTATCGTATTCCATATGCCCAAAGGCAAAAATTTGCCTACCGTTTTCTGTGCTAAGCATATGCAAGCCGGCTTTTTCGCTTTTTGCAAGCACTCTAAGCGGTTTGCAATTTAAAACAGCCTCTTCGTCAACTTGTGTGTGACGGCTGTGCGGAACATAAAAGCATTCATCAAAACCACGCATAAGTGGGTTTTTGGGACGTGTAACTATATGCTCAAAAACCCCGAACAGTTTTTTATCCAAAGTTTTTTTGCCTATACCATAATGATAATAAAGCCCTGCTTGTGCACCCCAACAAATATGTATTGTACTGTACACATTTGTTTTGGAAAACGCCATTATATCACAAAGTTCGCTCCAATAATCCACTTGCTCAAACTCTAGCATCTCAACCGGCGCACCTGTTATTATCATGCCGTCAAAACGCTGTGTTCTTATCTCTTCAAAAGTTTTATAAAAAGCTTGTAAATGCATACCGGGCACGTTTTTGCTCTCGTGGCTGCCCATGTGCACAAGGCTAAGCTCAACTTGCAATGGGCTGTTTGCAAGCACTCTGGCAAGTTGTGTTTCTGTTTGAATTTTTGTTGGCATTAAATTCACAAGCACGATTTTCAATGGGCGAATATCTTGCTTTTGCGCCCTTGCTGTGTGCATTACAAAGACGTTTTCGCTTTCAAGTTCACCGAATGCCGGTAAATTCTGCGGAAGTATCAGTGGCATAGTTTTCTCCTTATTTGCGGTGCATTTGTATTAAGTTATGATATACTCAATAAAGTTTAATTGTATTTGCCATAATGTTCTGCCAAAACTTTTTCGTCTATTCGCTCCAGCTCTTCTTTTGGCAAAATAGATAAAAGTTTCCAGCCTAGTTCTAAATCTTCTTCAATAGTTCTTTCAACATCGTCACCTTGCCCTAAGAAATTCTTTTCAAAGCGCTTTCCAAAATCAAGGTAAAGCTTATCTGTTTTTGAAAGCTCTTCCTCGCCGATAACATTTGCAAGCCCCCTTGCATCGCTAACTCTGGCGTAACTTGAAAAAAGCTGATTTGCCACGTCGGAATGGTCACTTCTTGTATATCCCTCGCCTATTCCGTCCTTCATAAGGCGAGACAAGCTTGGCAAAACACTTATGGGCGGATAAATCCCCTGTTGGTCTAAATATCTGTCAAGCACAATTTGCCCCTCGGTGATATATCCTGTCAAATCGGGAATAGGATGTGTTATATCATCGTTTGGCATGGTTAAAATGGGTATTTGTGTAACAGAGCCTTTGCAATTTTTTATAACGCCTGCTCTTTCATAAAGGCTGGCAAGGTCGGAATATAAATATCCGGGATATCCTTTTCTACCCGGTATTTCGCCTTTGCTCGAGGACAATTCACGCAAGGCTTCCGCATAACTTGTCATATCTGTCATAACAACCAAGATATGCATATTTTGTGTAAACGCGAGATATTCTGCCGCTGTAAGCGCACAACGTGGCGCCAAAGTGCGCTCTACAATAGGGTCGCTTGAAAGATTTATAAACATTGTAACTCTGGCAAGTGCGCCGCTCTCTTCAAAAGTGCGCCTAAAAAACTGCGCAACGTCATTTGTAACGCCCATTGCGCAAAAAACAATAGCGAAATCTTCATTAGAATCGCTAAGTTTTGCTTGCCTTACAATTTGCGCTGCTAATTTATTGTGGCTCATGCCGCTTCCCGAAAAAATCGGCAATTTTTGCCCACGTATCAATGTTATAAGCGTATCTATAGATGACACACCTGTACGAATATAATTTCGTGGATAATCTCTGCAAACAGGGTTTATCGCCATGCCGTTAACGTCTCTGTACTCCTCGGGATAAACATCGCCAAGGCCGTCCTTTGGCTCGCCTGCACCGTTAAAAATTCTACCCAAAATTTCACTGCCAACAGGCAATTCCATCGGTTTTCCCTCAAATTGAACAGAAGTATCTTGCAAATTAATGCCGCTTGTGCCAGCAAAAACCTGAATAAGGGCTTTGTCACCTGTAAGTGCCGCAACCCTGCCAAGTTTTATGCCGTCTTTTGTGCGAAGCTTTACTGTCTCTTCAAAACCTACGCCTTTCACGCCTTCTACGGCAACAAAAGGCCCGTTAATTTCGCTTAGGCCTAAATATTCAAGTGACACTTAACATCACCCCTCATCTTTTATCATATTTTTATACTCGTTTTCAAGTTCTTTGCAAATATCATCAATTTCTTTTTCATATTGTAAAAACATCTCGGGTTTTGCATTGGGAACATCATATTTTGCCTTAATTAGCTTTTCAAATATTCCTCTTTCAGACATAGCCGAAACAGGAACACCCAGCTCTGCAAGCGCCTGTGTTTTTTCATACATATGCATTATCGCATGCATCATACGGCATTGTTTTTCAAGCGGCACATAGGTATCGTTTGAGTGGAAGGCATTTTGCTGTAAAAAACCAACCCTTATAACCCTTGCTGTTTCAAGTGTTGTTTTTTGTGCATCCGGCAATACATCCGAGCCAATAAGGCGCACAATTTCCATTAATTTATTTTCTTCACTTAAAAGCGCAAGCATTTTTTCGCGCAATGTGCAAAAAATTTCTCCAATAGTGCTTTTGTAATATGGGTTTAAATCTTCATAATATTCACTGTAGGAACTTGTCCAGTTAATTGCCGGATAATGCCTTGCATAAGCAAGGGCTTTATCCAAAGCCAAAAAGCAACGCACAAAGCGCTTTGTGTTTTGCGTTACCGGCTCGGAAAAATCGCTGCCTTGTGGAGAAACCGCACCGATTAAAGTAACACTGCCCTCTTCGTTGCACAATGTTTTTACAGTGCCCGCTCTTTCGTAAAAAGCCGCAAGGCGGCTTGGTAAATATGCAGGGAAGCCCTCTTCCGCAGGCATTTCTTCAAGGCGTCCGCTTATTTCACGTAGCGCCTCTGCCCAGCGAGAGGTAGAATCTGCCATCATTGCAACGTCATAGCCCATATCACGATAATATTCCGCCAAAGTAACGCCTGTGTAGACGCTTGCCTCCCTTGCCGCAACGGGCATATTGCTGGTATTTGCTATCAAAACAGTGCGTTCCATCATCATTTTTCCGCTTTTAGGGTCTTCTAATTTGCTAAACTCTTCTAAAACGTCTGTCATTTCGTTTCCACGTTCGCCACAGCCTACATATACAATTATGTCGGCATCGCACCACTTTGCCAATTGGTGTTGCGTCATGGTTTTGCCTGTGCCAAAACCACCGGGTATCGCCACAGCGCCACCTTTTGCAACAGGAAAAAGCGCATCAATTACACGCTGACCTGTAATTAAAGGCACTGTTATCGGCATACGCTCTTTTGATGGACGCATTGAGCGTATAGGCCATTTTTGCGATAAGCAAATCTCTTTAATTTCTCCCGAGGAGCTTTTAATTTTAACGATAGTCTCGTTTACATTATATTCTCCATCCTCGGCAACCCATTCTACACGGCCGCTGATATTAGGCGGCACCATGCTTTTATGCGTAATTATATTAGTTTCGGGGCAAGTTGCGATAATTTCACCGCCGCTGACAAAATCGCCCACTTTTGCAATTAATGTAACTTGCCATTTTTTTTGCATGTCAAGTGCATCGGCTTTAACGCCTGTTGCAATAAGCGAGCCCTCACGCTCTGCAATTACTCGCAAAGGACGCTGTACACCGTCATAAATATTTTGCATTATTCCGGGGCCCAGTGTAACACAAAGTGGTGAACCGCTTGCATTTACAGGCTCGCCCACTTGTACACCCGAGGTGTTTTCATATACTTGAATTGTTGTTTCGCTTTCGTCAACCCTGATTACTTCACCCAAAAGCCCTGCATTGCCTACATAAACCATTTCAAGCATAGCAAGGCCGCTTTGCCCTTTGATAGTTATAACAGGACCGTTAATTGAATAAATTTTGTTTTCTGTATTCATCCAGCTACTCCAATCCCATAACATCTATGTGTAATTCACAATGAAGCAAAAACTTCTCGCGCCCTTTGTGCAATCTGTCATCCAATGTTTCGTTGTATAAAATTCTGCCACAAATTAATTTTGCACCACCAATTTTTATATCACTGTCCTCTTGAATTTCAGCATCAGGCAATAATTTTTTTACTGTTTTTTTGCCTAATTCATCGCCGCTTCTAAGCAAAACTTTGCATAAGCCGTTGACATCTTCAACTTCTTGCATATATTGCTTTAAAGAATTTTGCAAAAATTTCGCATATTCTTTTGTTTGTGTAAAATCATAAAGTTGTTCTGAACATTCCGCAAAAAGCCCATTCACAAGCTGTTTGCGATATATAACAAGTTTCTTTAGGTTTTCTTGCTTAATATTTGCAACACTTTTTCGCAATGTAGAGTATAACTCTGTTTCATGTGCTTTAACAGGGTCACCTTTATCTTGCGATAAAATAGAATTGTAAAGCTCTTCGCTTTCCTCTTTGGCCTTTTGCATTATTTGCGAAGCTTGTTTTTGTGCCGCTTGCATAACAGAAGCCTCAAAATTTGATGCCGCTGCTTGATTTCTTAATTCTTTATTAACTGTGTTTATACTTTGGGTTTTTACCTCTTCCAAAACACTCACCTCAAATTTTAATTCCCACCACTTCGGAGATATATCGTTTTATGTTTTCACCGGGGTTTTGCTTGCTGTGCCTATCTGGCATTTCAACAATAAGCGGTGTTCTCCGCTTTAATTTATACTCAAAAATCATGTCTGAAAATTGGCTTACAAGCTTTTCGGTCACAAGAACAAGCCCAATTTCTTCATCTTTAAAAACGGCTTCAAATGCCTTTTGCACTTCTTCTTTTTCGTGCACAACAACACCATTAACCCCCACAAGCCTCATGCCTGCAAGCGTATCCACATTGTCGCTTATCAAAAAATATTTCATTTTAATCTCCATTCTGCCGCATTAAACTACACACTCAAATATAAATTACATAAAAGCAAAGCATGTTTTTATTTGCTTTATAAATCGATTAACTTTAGATTTATGTCATTACAAAGTGGGGTCGATGCAATATAAATAATGTGCACTTAACCTTTTGTCATTCTGAGTGCAGCCGATAAACATCGCAGTGCAATATTAGGCAGTTTAAAATATAATGTAAAACTAAATCTTAAAATTCTGCTAAAATCAAAATTGAAATAAGCATGCCGTAAAGCGCCATGCCTTCGCCCATTGCAACGAAAACAAGCGATTTACCGAATGTTGTTGCATCTTCTGTAAGTGCGCCTATAGCCGCAGGTGCGCTTGCCGCAACCGCAATGCCGGAACCAATGCCTGCAAGGCCAACCGCAAGTGCCGCAGCAATTAGGCCAAGCCCTTTATCGCTGGATTGTTCTACTTCAACAACCTCGGTTGTTGAAGCAGTAGCTTCCTCTGCAAAAACAGCAACGCCACCCACTGCCAAAAGTGCCATTAATAATGTTGTTACAAATAATATTCTCGCTAAAATTTTCGCTTTATTGTTTTTCATTTTACATAACTCCGTTTCTTTATATACATTAATTTCATATTATTTCGCACTGCAAAATTTGTAATGCGTATTTTCAATTTATCTTTAATGAGAAATTTCATATCGATAATCGCCCAATATCCACAAAGCAAAAAAGTTTAAACATTAACTTCTTTCACTTGCTTTGTGCTAATTTGAAGTGGCGTAAACACTTTGCCATCTGCCTTGAAAAATCTGCTGAATATCTCGTAAAATTCAAGACGCAAAACTTGTATACCTACGAACAGACCCTCAACAACCATAACAGCCAAATTGCCAAGCACATATACAAGTACAATTGAAACCATATTGCTTTGCATTCCTGCCAAAGTGTGCACAACACTCATCATGCCTGCGTGTACAAGCACAAAGCCTGCCACACGCAAAAAGCTCATTGTATTTGAAACAAAACTTAGCATAATTTCAAACATTTCAAAAAATCCGTTTAATAAAATTTCTCCAAAGCTCTCGTGCAATTTTTTCTCTTTAACAAATTCGCATATTGCATGAGAGAAAAACACAAGCAAAAACGGTATAATGAGGCATATTATATAATAAATTTCTGTACCAACAAAAGGTAAATTCATGCCCAAGGCAAGGTCTACTATCAAAAGTATCAGCGAAAGGTACATCACAACACCGGCTAAGCCGTTGACACCCACAAACGCCATGATTTTATTATCTGAACGAAAATGTGACACTATACTTACAATGATAGATGTGCAGATTATAAACACACCTGCCGCAACTGCACTTATTAAAATATTTGTCAAATTATCAGGATGCATGGGTATGATAGGCAAGAAAGTTATATTTAAAACATCGTGATAAAAAACTTCCATTATATGTTCAAAGCCGAATAAGCTTCCGAACACAAAACCAAAAATAATGCTGAAAATACTGCATCTTGCCAAAATTAAACCGATGGCATTTTTCATTTTTTTATACATTATAAAATATCCGAAAAGCCCAAGCACAAGGCCTTGTCCGATATCGCCAAACATTATGCCAAAAAGCACGCTGTATGTTATCGCCACCAAATTTGTTGGGTCGATATCACCATACCTTGGCAAGCCATACATATTTACAAAAAATTCAAAAGGGCGACTAAACCAATTGTTTTTAAGTTTAACAGGTGGCTGTTTCGAGCTTTTTTTAGTAGGCTCGTCCTCATCTTGTAAAACTTCTACGCTCTCTATCATCGCAAGCGATTCAATTAAGCCTTTGACATCGTCCTCGGGGGTGTAACCACTTATATAAAAACTGCTTTCAAGTGTTACAACATATTTTTGCATTTCATAAACTTGGCTTTCATAATTTAGCCACGACGCCATTTTTTCAACAAGTTTTATCTCTTCGGCACTTATAAAATTATCGTCCTGTGTATAATGTTTAAATTGCTCTTCAAGTTCGGCTTGCTCTTTAATAAGCTTTGCCAGTGCATCTTGCGGTGTTCCGTGGACAAAATCCGGCACCCACATGCGCTCGAAAAACAGCGAGGCGAAAATTTTGTCTACTTCCTCACCGTAATTTTCAGGTGCAAAATAAACGCCCCAATAATATTCGCCGTCAAAATCGTAATCATTAAAAGTAAATGGTTTGTCAGCATAATAAGGCAATTTCGAAAAACTATCTTTTGGCAAACGTCCAAAGCGCACTTTTAAATAAGAACACGCAAAAATTTCATCTACATTTGTGTGTAAATTTGTAAGGTGATAAAGCTGTGCCTTTGTTTGTTCAAACGTTGTAAGCTTTGCTTTCATCTCTGCTTCTTTTGCGCGTTTTTCTGCCACAATTTCAGAAAATTTGTCGACAGTATTCTTCGTTTCTGATAAATTAAAATCTTCGCCTTTATAGTCGATAACATCGTCCGCTGCGCCTAAATCTTTTAAAAGGCTTATGGCATTTGTCAAAATAGGCGCATAAATATTTTCGCCCTCTTTTTCTGCCGCTTTCATCGCATCGTCGTTTTCATCGGCTTGAAAGCACGCTTGTCTTGCAAGCGTTTTAAGTGTTTGCTTTATAAAATTATCTCTGCCATAGATATTAACATGAGTCATTTTTACCATTCCCACAGGCATCACCTCTTTGTAAAATTCGCATTTATATTATGGTAGCTTTAAAAATTTTTCTAACTTTTCGGGCTCTACTTTATAGCGCACACCCTCCACAACGGCTATTACATTACTGCGCTCTAGCTGTGCTATGCACATCATTGCCGCAAGTGCAACTTGTGGCGAAATTGTAAAGCGCAAAAGGCGAAGTGCCTTGCGATAAAGCGCCTTGTATGCTCTGTCTGTTCGTTGCCTGTCGATGTTTAAATATTTTTTGCCGTAAAACTTAAGCGCCTTAGTGTTATTATATAAGCTTAATAAATGGTCTGCATTATTTGCCTGTGCAAATGCATTAAGCTGTTTTTGTGATAAAACACAATAAAAAGGCAACAAAAGGCTTTTTATGCGCTCAGGCGTAAATTGCACATTATAAAATGTTTTAATACGGAATAGAATATCTAAATTATAGATTTCTGCCTGCATTAAAAACAATTGCATAAGTTCTTTTCGCTCTTTGCCTCTTGTATCAATTTTAATTTTATCTATCACGTATTTATAATAATAACCCTCGAAGGCTCTCTCGCAAGTTAAATAATCGCTTATTTGTCCGTTTTTATTTAAAACGCTTTCAACAATTTCAAGGTAAGGCGTTCCTTTTAATAAATCGCAAAAAGTTTTGATATCCTGTGCAGCGGCAATTTCCATCAGTTTAAGCTTTGTTTTTCCAAGCAAAAAACCGGACATCTGCAAAATATATTGTCCTGGCAAGCCAGCCGCAAATAATTTTATTTTGGAAAGCAATTCATTAATTTCGCTTCTAACTAAAAAATACGATCCAAAATGCTCTTTTTCATAAACATATTGCATTAAAGTTTCATATTTGTAAAACAAATCTTTGCTAAGGGCTTGTTCCAATTGTTCACGGTGCAAATTAGTTCGTGCCAATTGTCCTAAAGTATCTTTAAAATACACGTGATTTTGCAAAACGCCAACAACTTCAACAACACTTGTGCGTCGCATTAAACTGCGATAATCATCACGTGTTAAACGCTGTGCCACAATATACTTTGCTTTGGGCAATGCCGCAAGAGACGATTTTTTATTCAGCACAGCTCCTCACCCTTTCATAAATAATACTTTAAACCTTTAATACAGCATCAATGATATCTTTTTCCCATATATCCACTTTGGCAGCAAAAATACTGTCCATTTTCTTTTTTGCAGTTAAATAGTCTTTATCCGCTTGCTCAATGGCGAGCTTTTCGTTCTCTTTCATTTCTTCATCTTGGCTTATAATCTCTGCATGTTGATTTTCTTGTCGTCTTTCACGCTCTCGTTCAGCGTCTATTTTTGTCATCGCAAGTAAATTTTTAGCAGAATTTTGCGCCTCGTCTATTATGGCTCTGGCTTTTCTATCGGTTTGAATAATATTGTCAACAAAAGATTCCATTATTATGGTCAATCCTTTCTTTTTTTTATGCTAAGGCGAAAATCAATCGGTGTCGGTAATTACCAAAACACCGATGATGAAAACTGATTGATGTATATATAAAATATGTAATAAAATAAACGTCTATATAAAATATTACACCTTTACAAATAAATTTGCAAGCAAAAGCAATGTAAAATATAACAAGCTCACAATTTTTTTTGACTGCTTTGTTAAAATTATTACCAATATCTCAAACTATGCATTATAAAATATTTTTTATAATATTATGTCTCGTTTTACCTTAAAAATGAAAATGCTATGGTTTTAATTAACTACATTTAAATTTCCACCCTCTAAAAAGCTTTTTAAATTAAGCGCAACACATTCGCAAAGTCGGTTTAAAGATTCAGGGGTTGCCCATGCTATATGTGGGGTTATAATGCAATTTGGCGCCTTGTGTAAAACATTGTCCTTTTCCATTGGCTCTTTTGAAACAACATCTGTGCCAAAAGCGCCAACTTGTCCGCTTAACAAAGCGTTATGCATTGCATTTTCGTCGACAAGTGCGCCGCGTGCAGTATTTATCACATAAACACCTTTTTTGCAAAGTGCAAGAGATTTTTCATTTATAATGCCACGTGTTTGCTCTGTTGCAGGGCAATGCAAGCTTATAATATCGCTTGTTTTCATCATTTCTTCAAAACTTACAAACTCGACACCTAAGTTTTTATATTCTTCTCTAATTGTGCGTGTGTTGCAAACAACATTCATTCCAAACGCCTGTGCAATTATTGCAACTTGCTTTGAAATATTGCCAAAGCCCAAAAGCCCTATTGTCTTTTGATGAAGCTCCATATGCTTTAAAATATTTGCCTGTGGCTTAATGTCTATTTGCCAATTTCCACTGCGCACACTGGCGTCATATCTGCCTGCACATTGGCAAAGCTCCAGCAATAGCGAAAATGTCATTTGTGCAACGCTGTGTGTGGAATATGCCGGGACATTCGCAACTGGAACATTGTGCCTTCGGCACGCATTTATATCAAGTGTATCAACGCCTGTTGCGGTTACCCCAACCCATTTTAAGGTCGGTACAGCGTTCAAAACTTCCTCGTTTATATTAACTTTATTAACGATAGCAATGTCTGCACCCTTTAAGCGTTCAATTTTTTCAGCATCACTTGTGCGTGGATAGACAACAAGTTCATCAACCAAATTATCCACTGCTTTCCAATTCAAATCTCCCTCTTTAAGTGCAAAACTGTCAAGTATTACCGCCTTCATTTTTCTTCTCCAATCGAATATAATTTTCATCCAATTCGACACCTGCATATCCCTGTTCAAGCGAACGAGATAATATTAATGTGTCTTGCAATAATATAATTATACTCTCATTTTGATTAGTTTGTACAGCACCTTTATAAAAAAATATGTGATGAATCCTTAAATTTTCAAGCGGACGCAAAGCGACAAGTGTCATTTTGTTTAAAAAACAGGCATTTAAAAGCTTTTTGTCTGTTGTAATAGGCATGGCAAAGACAAATTGCAAATTACTGTTTTCTTTACAAAAATAGTTTAAAAGTTTTATGCTGTGTTTTATTTCGCCTGCAAACGGCATAATTACCATAGCAGATTTTGAAATTTTATATGAGCAACACAGCCTTTTTACAAAAGAAAGCGGTGTATTTTGCTTGCAAAAACCACCGCACGCAAGCAAATTTTCACCTTGAAAAACCCCATAAAATGCACCATTTTGCATAATCGCTCTAACTGCGGTTTTACCAACAAAAGGCGCATCTTTTTTTAGCTGTGAATATAATTTTACAATTCTATCACTCTCGCACATTAAAAGTCGTCTCATTTGAAATTTAGGCGCAATACCATAATTATTTTGCATTTATATTCCCCCTTTTATTAATTATATTATTTAAACAAAATAATTATGACGTGTTTACTCTATAGACTTTTAAATATTTTTATTGTATAATTTATAATATATTCGTGCTTCGCATGATATAAATAATCTACATTGAACTCGCTTATCGCTTACACTCGGAATGACAGTGTTCGGCTTGCTTAGGGAAACGGATTCCTCGCTCCACTCGGAATGACAGCGTGCGGCTTGCCTAGGGGAACGGATTCCTCGCTTACGCTCGGAATGACAAAGCGGTAAGCAAACTTACCACACCAAATACAAACAACACATATTACTAACAAAAGGTGGTTTTATCTTGAAATTGCGCACAATTTTCATACAAAAAATAATACTTGGCGCAGTTTTAATTGCAATTTGTGCCGCAGTAACTTTTTTTATAAAGGAATCTCTTGACACACAAGACCCCGAGGCGGCTTTACCGCTTATTACAATCCAATATATAAACGATGACTTCCCATCGCAAAATATTTACAGAGCAGGATATACTTGGAGTTTTATTACTACAATGGAAACCTGGCAAGCGCCAAGCCTTGCCCCCGAGGATTTACCCATCGTTCCTCAAGAAGTTTTGCCTAATGAATCAATTAAAATAATATTTTCACAAACACCGGACGAAATAAATGTATGGCGTGCAAGCGGAAGATATTCCACTGACTTTTTAGAAATCAGCATGGATACCCCAGGCGAATTCTTCACCCCTTCAACATCAGGCGAATATTTATACCGCATTGTTGCCAACTGGGGTTCACGCGGTGAAATACAATATTATTTTTCGCTTAATGTAACTTAAATTTACATTTGCTGTACTCTATTCACTGTGTCCTTCTGAAAATTAATTATATATAATGGATTCCTCACTACACTTGGAATGACATGCTTAGGCTATTCAATCCGTATTTTCATCAGCAAAACAAATGATAAATCACAACACAAAAATGGTCGACAGTATAAAACTGTCGACCACTTTTTAATTTTGTTTGAAAATTAAGCTAATTCAGCAAAATATTTAATTGTGCGAACCATTTGGCTTGTGTAGCTGTTTTCGTT
Organism: uncultured Bacteroides sp.; assembly: GCA_964369715.1. Lineage (GTDB taxonomy): Bacteria > Bacillota > Clostridia > Oscillospirales > Ruminococcaceae > Ruthenibacterium. The sequence continues at coordinate 27,680 of CAYJGV010000015.1, forward strand.
ATCATACCATGAAACAACTTGTACTTGGTAAGAATCATCGTTGATTTTTGTTACCATTGTTTGAGTTGCGTCAAACAAGCTGCCGTATTTAATGCCGATAACGTCAGAAGAAACAATAGCGTCTGTGTTATAGCCATAGCTATCACTTGCAGCAGCTTTCATTGTTTCATTAACTGAATCAACAGTAACGTCTGTGCCTTTAACAACAGCAACTAAGATAGTTGTTGAACCTGTTGGTACAGGAACACGTTGTGCACTACCGATTAATTTTCCGTTTAAGTCAGGAATAACAAGGCCGATAGCTTTTGCAGCGCCTGTTGAGTTAGGTACGATATTTGCAGCGCCTGCGCGTGCACGGCGTAAATCGCCACCACGGTGAGGGCCGTCTAAAATCATTTGGTCGCCTGTGTAAGCGTGAACAGTTGTCATGATACCGCTTTGTACAGGATATTTGTCGTTAAGTGCTTTAGCCATAGGAGCTAGGCAGTTTGTTGTGCAAGATGCAGCAGAAATAATTGTGTCATCTTTTGATAGTTCGCCTTCGTTAACACCGAAAACGATTGTTGGTAGATCGTTACCTGCCGGTGCAGAAATAACAACTTTACGTGCGCCTGCATCGATATGAGCTTGTGATTTGTCTTTAGCTGTAAAGAAGCCTGTGCATTCTAAAACAACGTCAACACCAATTTTTGCCCAAGGTAAGTTTGCAGGATCTCTCTCTGCTAAAATTTCAATTTTTTTGCCATCTACTGTGATAGATGTATCGTCACTTTCTACTGTGTGACCGTCGTAGCGACCTTGTGCTGTATCGTATTTTAGAAGGTGAGCTAACATTTTTGGGCTTGTTAAATCGTTAATTGCTACGATTTCGTAACCCTCTGCTCCAAACATTTGGCGAAATGCCAAGCGGCCAATGCGGCCAAAACCATTAATTGCAACTTTTACTGCCATAATAATTATATCCTCCTTGATTATAGACATTTATTTTTCACGGAGAGTTTCCCCGTGTTTGTCTTTCGTAATCTATTTTACATTAAACTGCCATTTAGTGCAAGGGCATTGACAAAAATTTAACGCAATATACACATTTATATAATTTTGCACAAATATTTTTTTGTTTTTTCTGCATTTTTAACATTTTTGTTATGCAATTTCTATGCTAATTTTCAAATCGTGAGTTAAATTTATATTATTTTACAATTTTCTTACTTTAAAAATAAACAAATATATAAATTTCGTCATTTACATGTTTTTAAAATTGTAATTTATTCTATATCGCCCTTGCTAAAAGCTTTTAAATAAGCGTTTATAAACCCGTCTATTGCTCCGTCCATAACCGCATTTACATTTCCGCTTTCAAAGCTTGTTCGATGATCCTTAACTAAAGTGTAAGGCATAAAAACATACGAGCGAATTTGGCTACCCCAAGCAATTGCATTTTGCACACCCTTAATGTCGCTTATTTTATCCAAATGTTCACGCTCTTTAATTTGATATAGTTTCGCCGCAAGCATTTTCATACACATTTCTTTATTTTGAATTTGACTTCTCTCGTTTTGGCAACTTACCACAAGGCCTGTCGGCTCGTGAATTAAACGCACCGCACTTGAGGTTTTATTTATATGCTGTCCACCGGCACCGCTCGCCCTAAAAACCTCCATGCGAACATCAGCAGGGTTAATCTCAACAGTTATTTTATCGTCCATTTCCGGCATAACCTCAAGCGAGGCAAAACTTGTGTGCCTTCTTCCCGAAGAATCAAACGGCGATATTCTAACAAGGCGATGCACACCGTTTTCACTTCGTAAAAAACCATAGGCATTTGTGCCTTGTATCAAAATAGATGCACTTTTTAAGCCGGCTTCATCGCCGTCAAGGTAATCCAGCACCTTAAGCGAAAAACCATGGCGCTGTGCAAAACGTGAATACATACGATAAAGCATTTGTGCCCAATCTTGCGCTTCTGTTCCACCTGCCCCTGCATGAAATGTTATAATTGCATTGTTTGCGTCATACTCGCCTGTCAAAAGCGTAACAAGGCGCATGTCCTCCACTTTTTGTGCCAAAAGCAAAGTGTTTTGCTCAAGCTCTTCGTGCAAATCGCTTGTATCGTCCTCCTCGCACATCTCAAGCAAGGTTTGCGTGTCCGACAAAAGCTCTTGCAAGGCTTCATAATCAGATAATTTTTGTTTTATCTCACCCATTTCGGCAAAAACTTCACCTGAATTTGCAGCGTCATTGTAAAAATTAGGGTCAGCACTTTTATTTTCAAGTTCGTCTAAACGCATTTTGTTTTGATTTATAGCAAGCGCATCTGCCAAATCTTCAACTACAGGGGCAAGCTCTCCTATTTGTCGTTTTAAATCATCTATTATTACCATGAAATCCTCTTTCTTAAAAAAACAATTGAAATGTTCACAATTTACATATATAATACATATTATAGGTATTTTTCATTTTTAACAATGTAATTTTAACTACTATACACAATAAATTATATAATTTAAATTGAAAAAAGTAAAGATATAAAATCGTTAATTTTAAATATAACCAAAATGCGCTATATTTTTGCGATATATAACGAAACGGAGAATAGAAATGTTCAATTACACAGGCGAAAAATGCAGTGTTTGCGAAGAAAAATTTACAAAAGAAGACGATGTTGTTGTTTGCCCCGAATGCGGCGCGCCTTATCATAGAGAATGCTATTTAAAGCAAGGCCATTGCACTTTCGAAAAAAAACATGCACAAGGTTTCGAGTTTAAACTTACAAAAGAAACAGGCGGAAAAAACCGCTGTGCAAATTGCGGCACAGATAATGCCCAAGGCAATTTAAACTGTGAACATTGTGGAAGCCCCATGCCAAGCGAGGAAGAAAAAACCGCTAAAGCGCAAGAAAACACCCAAAGCAACGCACAAGGCACAGTGCGAGTTCAACCTAATTTGCACACAGATCAGTCTAATTTAAACCAGTTTTCTCCTCTTGGAATAGCCGACCCTGCGCTGAATCAAATGTTTACAAACAATATAATGAAGCGTAAATACGATGATATTTCTGCTGATGATTGGACAAAATTTATAGGAAAATCCGCACCGCTTTATCTATTCCAATTTTATAAAATGGACGATACAAAACGTAAAACTTCAATAAGCTGGGCGGCATTGTTTTTTGCGCCACTTTACTTCTTATACAGAAAAATGTGGTTTTGGGCATTTTTAAGCTTGTTTGGCACAGCGCTTTCTAATATACCTTCTGTTATTTCGATTTTTCAATCGCTTGGGCTTGAAATTTTCTCAAATATATCTGCACAAACATTGATGTTGCTTTCTACTGTGTGCTCTTTTTTAAGCATAGGTATGAGCATATATTTTGGCTTGTATGCATTTCACCTTTACAGGCAACATGCGGCTAAAATAATCAAGCAATTGCAAAGTCGAGAAAAAACAGTCGATTCCTATCATGAAAAACTTACAAAAACAGGCGCACCAAGCGTGGTTGCAGTTGTTGCTGTTTGTGCCTCACTTTTGGCTTTAACATATGGTTTTGTTTTTTATGTAGGACCTGAAAATATTTTAGCATTATATAATATGTATTATTAAAGGAGATAGATGATGAAAAGAATTAAAAAAGCCGTTATTCCTGCTGCCGGTTTTGGCACACGTGTTTTACCCGCAACCAAGGCAATGCCTAAAGAGATGCTTACAATTGTTGATAAGCCCTCTATACAATATATAGTTGAAGAGGCCGTTGCCGCAGGAATTGAAGAAATTTTAGTTATCACAGGCCGTGGAAAAGGCATTATCGAAGACCATTTTGACAAAGCACCCGAACTTGAGGCAGCTTTGTTAAACGGCGGTAAATCGAAAGAAAAAGCTTTGAAAGAATGCCAAAACATCTCTAATTTAGCCGATATATTTTTCCTTAGGCAAAAAGAAGCAAACGGCCTTGGGCACGCTATATTAAAGGCAAAACCCTTTACAGAAAACGAACCGTTTGTTGTTTTATACGGCGATGATGTTATTATCGGAAAAGACCCTGTTGCAGCACAACTTTGCAGAGCATATGAACAATATGGCAAAGCATGCGTAGGCATAAAGGAAGTTGAAGCAGCAGCAATACAAAAATATTCTTCATTAAAAGTAGAGCCTATTAAGGACAATTTATTTAATGTTACAGATATGATTGAAAAACCATCACCCGGTAATGAATTTAGCCTTTACAGCATTTTAGGACGTTGCTTATTAACCCCTGAAATATATGATATTTTAGAAAACACAGCGCCCGGCGCAGGCGGAGAAATTCAGCTTACAGATGCGATGGCAGTTTTGGCAAGAAAAGACGGCATGACAGGTGTTGACTTTACAGGCAAAAGATATGATATGGGCGCAAAACTTGGCGTTATGCAAGCAGGTGTTGAGCTTGCATTACAGCATGATGAAATAGGCGAGGAATTTAGAGCATATTTAAAAGAGATTGCAAAAACTTTGTAATAGTCACATGATTTAA
>CAYJGV010000016.1:0-31117 GCA_964369715.1 uncultured Bacteroides sp.
TCTGGTAAAAGCTAAATAAGCTAACTAATAAAATATCAGCTATGATTAACGATCCTTTTGTGTTTTTTTGTATATGTATATTACTTTTTATTCGTATACAAAGTATTTGCTTATTATAGGAGTGGCTATTTGTGAATATTGTTCTATAATATTAAATGCATCATCAACAGTATACAAGCTTGTTCTAATTGTGTCTGTGCCCCACAATAAATCCATTGTAAAATCTCCGTCTTCATTGTTTGGGGCAACAAATTTCAGCTCTTTGGCATACATTTCTTTTAAAGTTAAAATTAAAGATGTTCCTATAAATAAGGGTTTAACTATTCGGTAGTCTTTTATGTGAATTTGCACACCATTGCACATAGTATTTTTGTGTTTTCCATACATGGGTGTGAAATGTACAGGCCTAAATATAACACCCTCTAATTTAATATTGTTTAATTTTTGGGCAAATTGTCGTGCGTTAATAAAAGGTGCACCCACAAACTCAAAAGGCTTTGTTGTACCTCTTCCCTCAGATACATTCACACCCTCAATCATACAAGTGCCACTGTAAAGCAAAATACTATCAAAACTAGGCAAATTAGGGCTTGGTGGAATTTTAGGTATGTTTAAGCTAATGCCAAAATCTGCACGCGTCCAATTGCTCATTGGTATAACAGTTAAATCGACATTTATATTTTGTGTTTCGTTAAAATATTTTGCCAGCTCTCCGCACGTTAGCGCATACTGCTGAGGTATGTCGAACATGCCGATAAACGAGCTATTCTTCTTTTCAAGTTTAGTGCCTAAAATTTGTGTGCCACCCACAAGGTTAGGCCTGTCTAGTACAACAAAAGGTATGCCTTTTTGCGCAGCAGCGCGCATACAATTTACCATTGTATATATGTATGTATAATATCGTGCACCAACATCTTGTATATCATAAATCATCATATCGATGTTTTGCAAACTCTCTTGGCTTGGTGTGCGATTTTTTCTTGTGTAAATGCTGTAAACAGGCACACCTGTAACAATATCTATGTGTCCATCTATTGTTTTGCCGTCCTGAGCATCTCCGTATACGCCGTGCTCGGGCGCATACATCGCCACAAGATTAAGATTTTTGCAAACCCATTCAGATGTAAGCATATAGTCGTTTCTTATGCCTGTTGGGTTTGTAATAAGACCTATTTTACTGTTTTTGAAAAAATTGACATACTGCGAAATATTATCTGCACCGCATAAAATTTCTTTCACAATTGCCTCCATTTGTCTAATATTTTTAATTCTTGCTTATTATAGCATATCAGTAATATTAGAATACCCAACAATCTTGCACAGTGGGTCTGTCATAAACGTTTGTGCGCGTTTGTATTTGCTTGCACACCCTTGGCAAATGCTTAAGGCTTTATAATAATCTAAGTAGTGCTAGTCTGTGCTATTTGTAATAAACCAATGTTTCGCTACCTCTTGAACTTAAAGCTTTTGCGAAGTTCTGTGCTTCTATAATTTTTGAATAATTCAGTAATTGTCATTTAAGGAGTGTTGCCCTTCTCACTGACTGTAAGAGCTAAAGTTGTTGGTTTATCGCTATTTAAAACACCACTGCATGTAAGTTCCATATCTTCTATGTGTGCGCAAATGGCAAGTATATTTTTGCTGAATTTTACCTACAATGATTTAGGCTGTTTGTAAAATACATTGATAAAGCATTAAGATTCATTGAGCCAAAATTCACAATTACGCAGTTTGCAAAAACTATAACCGTTGCATTAATAAATAACGGTCTAACACATTTGTTTAAAATTACTCCAACTCAAAAATAGCTTCAATTTCAACTGGTATATTGCCAGGCAACGCGTTTGTGCCAATAGCCGAACGTGAAGGAGCATGACCAATAATCTCTAAAAGCAAAGAACTTGCGTGGTTGGCAACTTGTGGTTGGCTGTAGAACTCGCTAGTGCCTGCAACAAAAACAAGAAGCTTAACACATTGTTTTACATGGTTTAAATCGCCAATTTCATCTTGTAAAACAGATAATACGTTTAACATACAAGCTCTTGCGTACTCTTGGCCTTCTTCAATGGTAAACTCTGCGCCAAGTTTGCCTGCAATTGTGCTTCCGTTCATATTTGGGCCACAGCCAGAAACATAGCACAGTTTACTGTTTTCGCCAAAACGAATGCACGGTGTGTATACTCCTCCCTTTGGTGGGGGAGCCGGTAGTGTGATGTTCAATTCTTGTAGTTTTTCATTAATTTTCATTTTATTCACCTTTTTTTTATTTTTTGTTATTATCAAAAGCATTTTTCTATATGCTTATTTTTGTTTGCTTTGTTATATTTTCGACTTATGCCTAAAAATAATTTGTTTAAAGGCTGCGATGTTGTTTTTGCTGTTTTTTAACAGATGCACTAGCAAGGCGTTGCCTGATAGCTTTTTTAAAACGCTTTTATTGCAGTTCCGTGCGGTAAATTTGGCACATTGTTTTGCATTGCTATTTTGCCACCAACAAAAACTGTGTTTATGCCACTTGCAAGTATATTAGATTTGCCAAAATCTGCATTATCTTTTACATCTTCTAGCTTAAACAAATTTATATCAGCATCTGCGCCTGCTTTTAAAATGCCTTTGTTTTGTATTCCAAACCTCTCGGCAGGCATTAAAGTCATTTTATGCACGGCTTGTTCTAAGCTTAAAATATTCAATTCTTTCACATAATGACGCAAAATTTTAGGAAATGAAGCGTACAACCTGGGGTGAGGGGTGTCTGTTTTTGTATAAAGTGAATCGGATATTATATTTGTGTAAGGCAATTTTAATATTGTTTGCAAATCTTCCTCGCACATGCTCATTACAATAATGCTCACATTTGCGTTTTCTGCGCAAAGTAATTCACTTATAAATTTAATGGGGTTACTATATTTGTATTTTTCGCAAATTTGAGCAATGCTAAGGCCCTGATATTTTGCGTTTTCGGTTAGCGTAACTCCGCTTATAATAATGCGCTCCCAACCTATGTCAAGCATCATATTGTCCCAATTGTCAAATACTGTGTTCAGCTCTTTTCGCAGCTTTTCTATTCCGCTTTCGGTAGAAAGCTTGCTTAAGGTTTGTGCAATTGTTGGCTCTATAAAAGTAGGCGGTATGAGTGATATAAGTGTTGTGGCGCCGCCAATAAATGGGTAAACATCTGCCGTTACAAGGGCGCCTAGGGCTCGCTCGTTTTCAATTAGCTCTATGGCTTTAAATATTTCGCTCTGCCAATTTTTTTTGCCAACAGATTTGAAATGACTTATGTTTAATTTTATATCGGCAGCTTTTGCGATTTCTATAACCTCTTTCACAGATGGGACAAGGATATTGCCCTCGCCACGTATATGTGCCGTAATAATGCGGCTATATTTTGACGTCACTGATAAAAGCTCTATGTACTCTTCTTTTGTGGTGTAACACTCAGGTGCATACATTATGCCGCAAGACATACCCAGTGCGCCATCCTCAAGGCTTTGGCACAAAATTTCTTTGGCTTTTCGCATCTCTTCTTTAGTGAAAGGAGTTTGAGCAAAGCCTTTTGCATTAACTTTTACGGCACCTAGGCCTACAAGTGCACCCACATTAATTCTCGGTTTTTTACTTTGTACACAGTTTAAGTATGCGCCAACTGTTTTATAACAATTATAATCACCTGAGGTTTCTCCCAAACAAGGCGACAAATACGAGTGCCATTCGCTTTTAGTATCTAAATTACAAGGGTATGCCGAAAGCCCGCAGTTGCCTGCAACACCTGTTGTTATGCCTTGTGCAAGTTCGATAATTCCAAAATCCGGATTTTCGATGGCGGCGAAATCTAAATGTCTGTGAGTGTCTATAAAACCGGGGGTTGCAAGCATATCTTTTGCATCAATAGTGTTATCGCACTGCATATTAAATTTGCCAATTGCCTCAATTTTGCTGTCTTTTATCAAAATATCGCCGCTGTAAACCGGTGCACCGCTGCCGTCGCATATTTTAGCGTTTGCTATTTTTGTAATCATGTCAATGCGCCTCGCGCTTCTACTATGGCTGTTTTAAGTTCATTATTTTCGTATAAATACACATTGTTTTGCATGTTTATAGCCGTGCAAACATGCACAGGAATAAGCTTGATTACATCTCCAACACATAAAGGCATATTCCCGTCATCGCAAGTTAATATTCCGTGTTCTTCATTCATGCGGGTTAAGTGCAAATTGTCGTAATCTGCTACAACAGCGTAGCCGTCATAAAAAAATGGGGGACTATTCAACATAATGTCCATAGGAAACGTTTTAGTTCCGCCGTCAATAACTGCATATTCATTACAAGGAACGCTCACCACGGTTGCGTACATTTCAACAGCTATATCATCTTGTGTGCAAAAGCCCTCTTTGCAAAGCATATAATCGCCAAAAATATAAGTGCCGGGGCGCACTTCGGTAACTTTACCTGTTTGTGCAACTGCAACACCGGTAGGTGTCGAGCCAGCACTCACGTCTTTGATATCGATACCGTTTTCTCTTAAAGTGTTGGCAATGCTTTCCATAAGCTCACCCTCTTCAATTGCGGCAATTTGTATATCCGTGGTAGGCTTGTTTTCATAAACCAGGCTTTTAAATGTAAAAATACCTGTTAATTTTAAATTTGACATTGCGTTCACTTTTTTAGCAAGCTCTACAACATTTTTTTGCACACCGGTGCGCTTTGCACCGGTGTCTACCTCTAATCTAACTTCAAACTCGGTATTGTTTTTTTGTGCCATATTATTTAATCCTTGTGCACCAATCTCGCTGTCTACGGCTAAAATTAAACGCTTAAGATTGGCTTTAAGAGCAGGCAAAAGGCTTGTTTTTACTTCTCCTACTATTGGGTACGCTATAAAAATGTCATCTACACCTGCGCTTGCCATAATTTGTGCCTCAGATATTTTTGCGCATGTTACACCGATAGCTCCTGCTTCAATTTGCATTTTAGCAAATTTTGACATTTTATGCGTTTTTATATGTGGTCTAAGTGCGCAATTTGCACTGTCTATTTTTTCTTGCATGGTTTTTATGTTTTTTTTAACTTGATTAACATTTACAACGATGCAAGGTGTTTGCAAATTTTTTATTAAGTCTTTATCCATAATATACCCTCATTTTGCACTAATAGCTGTTTGCTACAGTATTAAAAAACAGTTGTTCTTTAAGTGTTTTTAAAGTGAAATCTTCTGTGGTGATATCCGCTTTTTCTATGCGTATAACTTTTGGCTTTGCACTTGTTATATCAAAAAAATTGTCCGATAATACAGCATCTATATTTGTGAAGCTCAATTCTACATAATGTGCAAAAACATCAGATGACAAGTGGATATCAAAGCCTGTTGAGTCCTCTGTTATTTTTGCGCTTATATTAGGTTTTGTAAAATTAATATGCTTTGGTTTGGCAAATAAGGTTGTGCCGCTTGCAATTATTTCACTGCCGTCATACAATTCATATACAGCAAAGGCGTCATACATATGGTCTTGCATGTACTGTGTAAAATCTACATTCATAACGCTTTTTGTTGTGCAGCTTTTTATTGATACTTCACAAGATTGCTCGTATAAAATATTAAATTTCATATCAGATAGGGACACTTTAAGTTTCAGCGTTTTATCACATAGTAATTCATTGTGTACAAAGTAGTCTATTATGGGCGAAAGCTCGTTTTGTTCGCAAGCGCTCGCTGTGCAGCGTGCATAAAAGCGTTTTGCTCCATAATGTAGCGCCTTCCATCTTCCATAATAGTCTATACTTGCCCAAGATGCAACCGGCCAACAATCATTTAATTGCCAGTACAATGAACCCATACAGCGCCCAAGATTTCGCCTCCAATGTTCCACACCGTATTGTATTGCCTTCAATTGCAAAATTTGGGAGATATACGCAATGTTTTCCAAATTTTTTGGATATCTGAAATAATCGGATACATAAGTAAATATTTTTTGGTTAGCCATGCCGTTTTTTTGGTGACTCTCCATTGTTTTGCTAAAAATATTCTCCTCGTAAGAGGGGCAAAATTGCCTTATTGTTTTAATTGATGGAAAAGACTGGAACCCGAATTCTGAGCAAAACCTAAAGTGAAAGTTTTTGTAATCTGTAAAGGGCTTGCCGGAATGCCAAACCTCCCAATAGTGGTTGTCTCCATGGTCAAAATCATTCGGGTTATCAAAGCTTCCACCCGAAGATGGAGACGATAGCCAATAGGAAGTTTGTTTATCCAGTGTTTGCACACAGCGTGGCAAAATCATCTCAAATATTTTAATGTAGTCGGCTTTATATTTGGGTCTGTGGCCTTCTAAACGTGCCCACGCTTGCCAGCCCCATTCCATTTCGTTGTTGCCACACCACAAACCTAAGCAGGCATGGTGCCTTAAACGACGTACAATGTCTTGTGTCTCTGCTATTATATTTTCCTCAAGTTCATCAGTTAAATCATAGACATTGCAAGCAAACATTAAATCTTGCCAAATGATTAAGCCCATTTCGTCGCACATATTATAAAAATAATCGTCCGGGTAATATCCACCACCCCAAACACGTATGCAATTGTAATTGGCTTTTGCACAATCTTCCAAAAGTTTGCGTGTGTTTTCCACGTTAACTCTTGGGATAATATTATCTTGTGGTACATAGTTTGCACCCATAGCAAATATTTTTACACCGTTTATGCAAAACGCACATTCTCTGCCATATTCATCCTTTTCGGTAGAAAGATAAAGCTCGCGTAGGCCTATGTGCATAGTTTTTGTATCTATTGTTTCATTAACTTGTACTAACGAGCAAGTTAATGTATAAAGTGGTTGCTTGCCATATCCGTTTGGCCACCAAAGCTGTGGATCTACCACTATATGCTTAAAAGTATACATGTTATCATCTTTTTGTACAGATATATTTGTCTTGCGTCCGTTTGGGCAAATTAAAGTAAGCTCCGGTTTAGCAGTGCCTGTATCGCTTGTAAGTATTTTTCCGCTTAGTGTAACTTGTGAGTTTTTATGTGCTTGGGTAAATGAAAAATCTTCGATTTTTCCGTCGCTGACACTCTCTAGGTATACACTTTTAAAAATACCGGCATCCGGCAATACAGGGCCCCAATCCCACCCAAACATATAGTGTGCTTTTCTAAGATATCCGTTACCATGCATACACCCAGTAGAAGCATAAAAAATATCAGATTTCTTATGCGCTTCTTCAATAAAATTCAACGATGATAGCAAAGTTACGCTTAGTATATTGTCGGTTTGTTTTAAATGTTTTGAGACATTAAATTTGTAAGTGCGATGCATATTATTGGTTTTTGCAATTTCAACACCATTTAATCTTATGCAAGCTATTGTGTCAATACCTTCAAAAATTAAATTTACATCATTGCAACAAACCAAATATTCTGGCAAATCAAATATTTTTTCATATAAAAAATCATCACGCATAAGCTCTGCGCAAGCATATTCATTTGTCCCGTAAAAAGGGTCAGGCATATCGCCGCAATCTAGCAATGTTTTAAATACAGAACCAGGCACTTGCGTGCTTCGTTTTTTTTCATTAGCTAGGTTTTTTAAAGTCCACGCTCCGTTAAGTGTAAACTGTTTCATTACATCGATTCCTTTGCATAAAATGATAGAAGATGTTGTAAATGTTTTGAGCTTTTTTCAAAACCACCTGAACGATTTTGTGCAAACCAAAGTTCGTAATGCTCTTTGCAAATATTGTCTAAGTCCTCATATTGCTTTGCCATTAGTTGTTTGTAGTTTTGGGGTTGCTCTTTCATTATATAGTATAGCGTTATGCCGTGGTTTATAAAAGCAACAGTGTTTTTTATTTCTCTTATTAAAAAATCGGAATTCTCGCCTGACAAATCTGTTTGCTCAAGCTCTATTAAAGTGCTTTGCAATAGGTTTTTTATGGCAGGAATATCTGGGCTTAATTTGTCTGTTTTAACATTTATGTCGTAACTTTCAGCAAGGTTAGTACATAAAAATATAAGCTTGTGCATTGCAGCATCAAACTCTTCTTTGTTAGAAAAAGGGTATTTTGAAGAAATAACCGAGAACGATAAAGTTGTGCTATACACAGGGGAATACTCGTGCTTATAATAATTGCCAAGGTTGTACATTATATCGAATATTTTGTTCGATTTATCTTCAAAAACTTCAAAATTAGCATAGTTTCTCGCTAGTTCTAAATCTATTTGCTCACCGCTCCACATAGCTTGTCCGGCGCATATAAATGCAGGCTTGCTGAAAGAAAAATACTGCCAATGTCCTAAATCGCCCCAATCTGTCATAATAACGCCCATTGCTTTATACTTAACGGCATTCTTTACAGCATCGTTAACGTTATTCACCATATTGTCGCTTCGTCCGGCAAAACTGGCCCAAGCACTTGTGCCGGGACAAAGGCAATAATCTATTCCTGTATTTTGCATAAATTTGCAGTTGTTTTCAAAGGAAGCATCACCCTCGTAACACCAATCCAAAAGTATGATGTCTTTTGGCATTTCGTCAATTATTTCTTTGTGATTAAAAAGCACATCTCCCCACATCATCATTCTTTTGTTGTGAGTTTTGCAAAGCTTATGTACTTTGTGTATAAAGTTAAGGTATAGTTGTGCTTTGCCAATTTTGTCGCAAAGCTCTTTGTTTACACCTGTCCCAAGTTCAAAAGGCTCGTCTAAATTTACATTTACAAATTTGCTAGTAGAGTTAGATAATAGCTCGTTCATCATATAATCGGCAAGCTCAAGTGTCTTTTCGTTATTCACATCAAAAGTTGTTGGTATGCGTTTATATAAATTGTGGTGCATAAACCCGTCAGGGCATTCTGCCATATGTTTAAATTGCGGTTTGGCTATCCATTTTTCCATATGTCCCAAGCAGTTTTGGTTGGGCACAAGGTCAATAAAAAAAGATTTTGCATAGGCTGTTAGCTCTGTAAATTCATCAGCAGTTATTGGAGTTTCTTCTGCAAAAACATATCTGTATTTTGTGTAATCAAAGCTGAACCCTTCCATATAGAGCTCGAAGTGGTTATACCTTAATGCTGATAAAAACTCTATATAGCGTTTTATAGACTCAAATGTGGGTATTTTGTCTCTGCCTATATCCAACAAGGCTCCTCTCAACTTTATAGATGGTTTATCATATATACATACATTTTGCCAGCCGTCTGCCTTGACAAGAGACACCAAAGTTTGCAATGCGTAATAAAAGCCGGAAGCTGAATTGTGCTTTATTGTGGCGGTATCACCGTTTATTTCAATGCTATATTCTTCGCTTTCAAAATCAGCTTGCCACACATCGATAATTGTCAAAGTGCCATCTTTGCCATATTGCTTAAAGGCACATTCTATAAAATTTGTATTACATTTAATATTTGCAAGTTCGCTATCTAATTTAAAAGTGAGTGCGAATTTTACCAAACACGGTTTTATATCCTCGTTGCCTAAAAAAGTAATTTTTTTAGGGTTTACAAAAAAATGTGTGTCCATTAAAACAACCTAACTTTCTTTTTGTCTATTGAATAAGTAAATAGGGTGGCACCCTAAACAAAACTGCTGATAAACTGTGTTTGTCAACAATTTCAAGCAAGGTGCCACCAAAAAAAATTATGCTTTTATGCCAGAAGTAGCTACACCTTCAACGAAATTGCGTTGGAATATTAAAAACAGAATTATAACAGGCAAAACAAAAAGTGTTGCTGCCGCCATAAGAAGGGTCCAATCGACAGTGAATTCGTTTAAAAACTGTTGTAGGCCTAAAGACAATGTAAGTCTTTCTTTTTTTTGTATGTAAATTAACGGCCCCAGATAGTCTGACCAAGCTGCAAGGAAAGTGTAGATACCAATTGTTGTAAGTGCAGGTTTGCACAGTGGCAAAGCTATTTTATAAAACCTTTGCCATTCGTTTGCGCCGTCTATTTTTGCAGCTTCTATTAGAGAATTTGGTATTCCGATAAAGAATTGACGCATTATTATAATATAAAATGCGTTGCCTGCAAAAGCCGGTGCAATTAGTGGTACATAAGTGCTAGATAGCCCAATGCTAACCCAAATGCGGTAAAGCGGTATCATTGTAACAGTGTATGGTATCATCATTGTAGCAAGCAAAAGCGCCGATATAATTGGTGCGCCTTTCCATTTAATTTTTGCAAGCGAGTACGCTACCATAGGTGTTACAATTAATTGACCAATTAAGTTAAAAACTGTTATAAAGGCAGTGTTGCCCATATATTGCCAAAACGGTATACGGTTCAACGCTTCGGGGAAATTTTCCAGTGTGAATTCTCTTGGCAAAATGCTTACAGGTAATAAGAATGCATCGTTTAAAGTTTTAAACGCTGTTGTTAGCATAACAACAAACGGCATTAAAAAAATACAGCACAAGAGAGTAATAAAAACATATTTGGGGATACTTTTCAATTTGTTTATGTGGTATTGCCTTGATTTCATAATACCCTCCTTTCTTATTCTCCTCCGACATCGGCAGTGCTTTTCTTTGTAAGCTTAACCATAACAATTGTTAGTAAAGCCACAATTATAAACAGCACCCACGCCATAGCTGATGCTCTGCCCATTTGGAAATACACAAATGCGTTGTGGAACAAATACAAAGGATACATTAAAATAGAGTTTTCAGGACCGCCGGAAGCGCCGGATGTTACACCGCCTGATGCCGTTGTGATAATGTAAACTTGTGTAAAGTATTGGAACGCATTAATTAAATTGAGTATTGCTTGGTAAATAATTACGTGTGCAACACAGGGCATTGTTATGCGAAAAAACTGCACAATGGGGTTGGCACCATCTAGGTCTGCTGATTCGTAGTAACTTTTTGGTACTTCTTGAAGTGCCGCAAGGCAAACAAGCATTGTAGAACCGGTTGACCAAGTGCCCATCATAACAAGTGCCCATTTAGTTGTGTCCGGGTTTATTAACCACGCAGGGCCGTTTATACCAAACCAACCCAAAATATTATTTATATATCCGTAAGTCGGATCAAACATCCAAATCCAAATCATGGTTGCGGCAACCATAGGAATAATGCTAGGTATAAAGAAAATTGTTCTTGCTACACCACTACCTTTAAATTTTTTACTAATTAATGTAGCTAAAATTACAGCCACCATTAAGTTTATAGGTGTTGCAACAAGCGCAAAAAACAAAGTGTTTCCAAGCGATTTGTATAGCAATGGGTCTGCAAAAATAGCTTTATAGTTTTCTAAGCCTATCCATTCGGGAGCTACCACCGGATTAAACTTTGTAAAGCTAAAGTATAACGAAGATACAAGAGGGTATACACTAAGAAGCAAAAATCCCACAATCCAGGGTAATGCAAACAAAAAACCAGATAAATTGTTTTGTTGTGCTTCATTTAATAGTCGTTTTTTTGGTTTCATTTTAACAGCAATTCCTTTCCTATTAATAAGGGTATAAAAAACATATTAAGCATTTGCACAGTGGTGTTTTTGATGCACTTTTACTAAAATGCTACCCATAAGCAAAAATTGCGATGATTTTCAAATAAATATGTGTGTGTTTAATAGAAATCCTCCCGCGATTAAGCGGGAGGGATCCTCACAATACATAAGGTTATTGCAAAGTTGAAGCCTCGTTTTTAAGGTCTGCCATAGCTTCTTCAGGTGTTTTTGATCCGTTATAAACGTAATCAAGTGCTGTTTCAATCAATGAAGTATATTTTGCAGAGTCGGCCAAGCGTGGGTATTGAATACCGTTGTCAGCTTTTAATGCTTCCATAAAGCTTGGGAAAGAATCGTTAGAAGCAAGTAAGTCTGGGTCGTCGTATAGGTTTTTGTTGGATGGCAAGCTTCCGATGCCTAAAATTAAATCTTTAGCACCATCTGTTGCAAGCCATTGAGCAAGTGCATACGCGCCATCTTTTTCTTGAGCGCCAACAGGAATAGCAACTGATGTTGTCTCAAAGCGGCTTACGCCTAATAATTCTGGGTTAGCTTCTGTGCCTGGGATTAATGCAACGCCATAGTTAACTTCTGGGCTATTATCATTAATTTGTTTTGCAAGCCATGGGCCGTCAAAACGGAATAATTGTTTGCCTGCAAAGAAGATATCTTGTGGTGTGTAACGGTTTGTGTTGCCTGTTGCAACAAATTTTTGTACTTGATCAATACCATATAGTGAGCGGTATGCAACGTTCATTGTCAAGCTGTCAATAACACCTTGGCTATCAGGTGTAACTGTAACACCGTCTTCTGCTTCAACCCATGTGCCGCCAAAAGCATAAATAAGTTCTTGACGTGCTGAAGCTAATGGAAATAGAGGATATCCAAGAATATCGATATCTCCGTTTGCATCTGTTGTTGTTGCTCTTACAGCCATGTCATAAAGCTCTTCCATTGTTGTAGGAGGCTCTGTTTCGCCGATGCTCTCTAAAATGTCTTTGTTGTAGAACATTTGTATTACAACGCTTGCAAAAGGCATGCCATACATTTCGCCGTCTACGCTATTTGCCAACATGGCAGATTCGCCGTAGATGCTGTTAAAGTCAAAACCTGCTGCATCAGCAAAAGGTTGTAGTGGCTCTAATAAGCCATTGCTTTGGTATGTAACAACGTCTTGGTTAGAAAGACCGATCAAGTCTGGAGATTCGCCACCTGACATTGCAACAATATATTTTTGTTTGTCTGGTACTGAGAATCCTTCGACTACATACTCTGTTTGAGATGCGTTGAATGCTTCGATAGCTGCTTCAAATGCTAAAGCCTCTTCACCTTTGTGATAGTACCACCAAACAACCGGTTTTGCCTCTTCTGTTGTAGCTTCAGCAGTAGATGCAGAAGTGTCAGTGTCTTGCGATGTCGATGGTTGTTCTGTGCCGGAGCAAGCTGCCATTGTTGTAAGAACAAATGCCAACACTAAGATTAACGATAAAACTTTTTTCATAATATTTTCCTCCTATTAATATAAACTGATATACAAGTGTAAATCTTACAAACAATCAGATGATTATTAAATTGCGTTTTTAGCTAATTAACTGTATTTCATCACAAATGTATTGCCGTAATCTAAAAATAACACAAAAAAGCTTATTAGTCAACAAAAAAACACAAAAATATGATTTTTTGTTTGATATTCTAAAAAAATACTGTTAATTTAGTAAATTTGCTTACACAAAGTATAAAACCTATATAAATTGTTATAAAAATATTAGAATATTACCTAAAGTTGTTGAAAAAAACCTTATTTTTTGTTATACTAGACATTATGTTAAATATTATCGATGTCAATACATAGGAAATGGTGAAAATATGAAATATATTCATGACGAACAACAATTTTTAGACCAAATTATGACCTTAATATCTAAACAATGTGGCAACAAATGCGAAATTGTTTTACATGACCTGACAAAAGATTATAATCATACCATTGTTGATATAAGAAACGGCCATATAACCAACCGGACAATAGGCGGTTGTGGAAGTAATTTGGGGTTAGAAGTACTGAGTGGTAACGTTGTGGACGGGGATCGCTTCAACTATATTATACACACTCCCACAGGGAGAATCTTGCGTTCATCTACTATTTATATGAAAGACCAAAGCGGCAAACCACTTGCTTCATTGTGTGTTAATTTAGATATAACTGAAACCGTGCAACTGGAAGCAGTGATAAAAAGTTACAATAATTACGATATAAGTCAAGAACAAACAGAAATTTTTGCGCAAGATGTTAGCGGTCTGTTAGACCAATTAATCATTGATGCCCAAAAGATAACTAACAAACCTTTTGAGAACATGAACAGAGAAGAAAAAATAGAATTCATTAATTATCTTGATAAAAAGGGTGCTTTCATGATTACACACTCTAGCGAAAAAATGTGCGAGCTTTTAAGTATTAGCCGTTTTACATTTTATAATTATCTTGAAACGGCACGAAGTAATAACGCTAGTAAAGAAGACGCTTAATATAAGGAGTATATAAAATGAGCAAATCTAAAATTATTTATTTACCATTAGATGAGCGCCCTTGCAACTATACATATCCACAATATCTTAGCCAAATTAGTGGCATAGATATGCTAACCGCGCCTATGGATATTATGGGCAGGTTTAAAAAACCGGCAAATACAAAAGCTCTGTGGGATTGGCTTTTTTCTAACGCAAAAGATGCCACACATATAGTTGCCTCAATGGATTTGCTTTTGTATGGTGGCATTGTGCCATCTCGTTTGCATTACTTAACTAAAGATGAATGCTTTGAAATTTCGAGCAAATTGCGCCAGTTAAAAGAGAAGTTTCCACATTTAAAAATATACGCTTTTCAGCTTATAACAAGGGCGCCTGCAAGAGATGGGGCAGGGGAGGAACCTGATTTTTACGAGAACCATGGCTACGACATACATCGATATGGTATTGTTTGCGATATGGAAAAGCTGGGTGTAGCACAAGAAGAACATTTGGCAGAAAAAGAAGCTATTTTGCAGCGTGTGCCTAATGAATATCTTCAAGATTTTATTACAAGGCGAAAAACTAATTTCTTGTCTAATACTTATACAATAGATCTTGCCGTGGACGGCATTATAGACCATTTGATTATACCGCTAGACGATTGTAAAGAGTATGGCTATGCGGCAGACGAGCGCAAGCAATTAGGCAGATACTTAGCTGAAAAAAATGCACTTTCTGTTGTAACAATGTACCCTGGGGCTGACGAAATCGGATGCACTTTAGTAGCACGTTCTGTTTGCGACATAACAGGATATTCTCCCAAAATAAAACTTGATTATAATTCCAACACAGGGATGCTTACAATTCCGTCTTATGAGGATCGCACTATTGGTGAAACAGCTCCCCACCATGTTATAAATGGGGGTGCAAAACTGGCTATGTCTTACGATGATTGCGATGTTGTTATGTTTATCCACCCTCCTACTCCATTTACGCTTCGTGAAGAAAAAGAGCTTGATAGACGTTTAATTCACCTTGAATGTGAGAGAAATATTCCGGCTTTTTTACAACGACTAGATTGGTGCTTAGAAAATAATATACCGGCATTTATATCAGATTGCGCTATTCCTAACGGGGCAGATAAATGCCTAATGCAATACCTAAAAGAACAAGATTATTTGTCTAAGTTAACAGGTTATTCAGGTTGGAACACATCTTCTAATGCAATGGGCACTGTTATGGCGCACGCAATAGTATATGCTTGTGCTAGAAAATGCAATTTGCTTAAAGAGACACAGCAACAAATATCGGACGAGTTTAGGCTTTACCGCTACTTGGAAGATTGGGGATATATGGTGGAAGTGCGCAAAACTTTAACAGAAAATTTACCGCAATATGGTGAAAACCTTTCTTTCTTGTGCTTGCAAGACAAAGAACCTGAAATAGCAGAAATTGCCACAAAAATGCTGCAAGATTTCACATTGCAAACCTTTAAAGACTGTGATTTCACCCCTACTGTGCGTATGCCATGGAACAGAATGTTTGAGGTTACCCTTACATTAAATAAAAAATAACTTGTGTGGATTTCTTTTTAAATTACTTAGTGTTTTTTATATATATGCAAATTTACATTAATGTATAAAATAAAAATTACTTTAGTAAACAGAATGGATTGTTTCACCAGGTATCTTTTTTGTCCACCCTTCACAAGAAGACGAGATAAAATAGATGTCATCTATTTTATCTCGTCTTTACGTTATATTTTGGCGTTTTTGCCGTTTATGTAAATATGCGGTTTTGATAGATGTCCAAAAGGTGCCGAGCAGTTTTAGCCCGTTTGTGGCTTAAACTGCTCTTTTTGCGCCGATTTTTAAAAACCACACTCTTTCATAGAGTTTTTTATAAAATAATACATAAAACTTTAAGCCCTAATTTTATGCAATGTGTCATAAAAAATTACGTTTGAGATTATTAAGCAACAAACTATTATAAATGATAAACCGCAAAAAATGCCTATGTAATACCATATGGTTTGTCAACAGGTTTTTTATTTCACTCTTGAATTTTATATTGTTTAATATGCGAATAACTATATAATTTCTGTAATGTTTTTATTGCGATATATTTTAATTAAAAATATTACAGCAAAAACAGCCGAAATTATACCGACAGCCAAATTAGATGCAAGCATTGCAATGCCTACTCCTGTTGTGCCAATGTTAGTATGGTTTACGAAATAATATAATATTGGTATTCTAAATAAAAATAACCTTGCAATATTTAACATATAACTTGCCTTCGTGTAACCAAAACCGTAAAGTAAACCCATAACAGCAGAATTAACACCTAGTGCAAGTACGCCAAAGCGTTCGTATCGCAGTATACTGTAAATTTTATGGTAAAAATCGGCATCGTTACTTGCAAAGATCGACAATATTTGCTCCATTTGGATAGTACACACTACAAAGCCTAAAATCGATACTATAATATTTATAAAAAGCACAATGTAAAACGAGTTTATTGCGCGTTTCTTGTTTCCTGATCCCAGGTTTTGGCTTATAATTACCGATAAAACTTCTTCCATGCTCTCTGTGATTGTTGTTGTTGCGGCATTTATATTGTTCGAAATGCTAAGCGCACCAACTGAGGTGTCTCCCAAAACAACAACTATACTGTTAGATATAACCTTGCCTAAGTTAAATACAAATTTCCCAAAAAATATCGGTGTTGCAAGTTTAAACACAGATTTAGTTGTTTTTATATCAAACGAAAAATTATTTTTACTAAAATAAAAAATATATGTTTTAGATAGCAGGCGAAAAACACTGTAAAAAAATATAACTATAGTTGAAATTAATGTTGCCATCGCCACCATGGTTACACCAAAATTAAACACTTTTACAAAAATTACTGTAAGTAATATTTTTATGATTATTTGTATAAAATTCACGTAAAATATATTAACAGTTGCACCACGTGCTTTTTCAAAAGAGAGGTACACATTATTAAATATTGAAATACCCAGTGTAATTATTTGTATTGCAAAATATGTTTGACTAATAGCTATAAGTGTTTGAGGTACATTAGATATTTGCATTATAGCATTTGTGCCAAACACCCCAAGCATACATACAGCAAAACCAAGACAAAGTGCAATAACGATAAGTAAATTTGATAGTTTTTTTGCTTTTTCAATTTCATCTTTACCTATAAGTCGCGCCAATAATATTGTACACGGTATAGAAAAACCTATATTAACGGCTTGCAAAACACCCCTGATTTGATTTGTAATAGCGACAGCCGATGTTTCCATCGCACCTATATCTGCAACTAAAACAGCGTCAATAATATTATATAAATATGTCATAATATTCATAAACATCATTGGCCCTGCAATTACAAATATTACTTTCCACATATTGCCGTTAACAATTAGGTCTCTTCGCATTTTATCTTTTATATTAACGCTAACACTTCCTTAAATTATGCAATAAACATTATTACAATAAAATGAATTTCGTCAGTTGTTTACACACTAATACTCACTGTTTTTTGATGTGAATATTAGTTATATATCTTTTGTATCTTCTTTTTTAGTAAACATAAGCGCATATGTTCCGGGTGTTACACCGGCATATTTTCCAAAAACACGGATAAATGTGTTGGAGCTGTTAAAGCCCACTTGTGGATAGAGGTTTACAATTTTAATATTAGGGTCTTTTGCAATGATTTCTTTGGCTTTTTCAATGCGATAACTGTTTAAATAGTTCTTGAAAGTGTCGTTGTTTAATTTCTTAAAAAGGTTACTGCTATATTTAGCGGATATATTTAAAGATTCTGCTAAATCTTCTAATGTGATATCTTTATCATAGTTATCATAAATATATTGTTTCATTGCTTGAATTGTGTTAGTGCCTGCAAGCTTATTTTTTTTGCCTATAGATTCTATTGACTCTGATATTATGCAGCGGATAATTTCAATAGTGTGTGGGTCATTCCAATTGCTATAAAGTTGATCATAATTAATTTCGTGCCCAAGTAAAATTTCAGGAGGAAGTTTCATTTCTTGAAATATTCGAGAAGTGCTACCCAGCAATGCAAAGATAAATCCTTTAATAGATTCAACTGATAGATTCCTATTGTTATAATTATCATCAATTAACTCATCAAATATTTTTAGTGCAATAATATTACCTTCTAAAACAGCATAAATCATTCGGTTTTCAATAGAAATAGGGTAATGATACGAGCCCCAATTGTCAATTGCAATTTGCGCTGATGTAAGAATATTTTCACTGCTGTAAAGATATTTATATTCTATTATATGCAAACATTCTTTATAGCTATCACGAATGTGCTCATAACCTAATCTTGTATCACTAAGCGCAATTTTATATTCCCATTGTCCGGAAAACACAATATTGATAGAACGTAGTTTTTCCATAGCTTCGTTCTGTGTTTTTGACTCTATAATCAAAACACATTCTTTACGACTTACATTTACAACATAAATAGAATCGTTCTGTTGCACATGTGAAATTAATGCGTTTTTTATAAAGAAAATATCTTCGTTTAACACAGGCTCCCTTGCATCATAAAACTCGAACAATGCAATAGTAAACGATTTAGACTCCCTTGGTATTTTATCATAAATTTTATTTTCTGATACATTTAAGCCTAAAATTAAATCTCGATAAAAACGTTGATATAATAAGCTTGTATTCTCTTGTAAAATTTCTTGAAGAGCATTGGATAAGTTTTCTGCTGTGGCAGAATTTTCTTTTATTAAATGAAATTCATCAATATTTCCTTCACAATCAGAATTTATCATGCTTGGCAATATTTCCTTAAAAGGTTTGTAAAGCCATGCACTTATGAATTTAGAAACATAATATAAAATAATGCACATTAATATAACAGGCACAATTATATATGTTATAATTTTTATCGCATTTATATTTGTTTTTTCATATACAAAAGATACATTCCAATTGCTTCGATTAAAATCCATAGTATAAATAGTATAATTGTTTTCGTAAATTGTTTGTATTCCTAATTCATTTTCTGAATATGAGTTTACTAAAACATCGCTGTAGACTTCTGACATTAAGTTTACGGTATCTTCGCTTATATCACTGTATGCAATAATTTGTTCATCATTATAAAGAATAAATTGTTCGTGAGTATTGTTAAGAAAAATACTAGTCCTTGGTATGCGCACAATATATAGCAATTCCGTAGTAGAATATGGATGCTTAAAAATATAATATAAATCAGATAAATTATTATTTATATCGTAAGTAGATAAAATAAGTGTGCCAAAGTTCGCTGAAAAGTAATCTAGAATATATTGTTGCTGCTCATCATCAAGTGTTGTTTCTGCATTAAAATATTCGCTTTTGCTATGTGTACCAAATGAAGATATTACGAATGAATCGTCATCCAATTTAGTTACGGCAGGATAAATTGGTATTGTTGGAAAAGATTGACGTAATAAACCCAATGTGTCTTTAACCTTAATAGAATCATAATAATAGTCAGTGCGTGTATTAGCAACACTCCAATTCATAATTTCAGCATTTTGGCTAAGCGAATCTATTGTTGAAAATATTGTTGTTATAGATATTTCAGAATATGTTTTATGTGAATTTACTATTTCGATTAGATTATCATCATACTGTGATTGTAATTGGTTTGAAATAAAAAGGCTAGAAGCAATTGTAACAACTAAAATTGTTATAATAGCAATTGCAAAAAACACGTTTTTTAATTGTTTTTCATATTTGCCAGAAACCATAAAAACCTCCATGAAATATATATAAATTGCACAAATCTAATTATATTTATACATAAAATGTGGTAAAATGTCAATGATTTTTGCCATTGTTATAGATAAATAGGTATAAGTAGAAAAATGATGACACTAAAAATCTTGCGGTTTTTTTAACAAAAAAAAGTGATGATTTACAGCTTTGTGTTTATGTGCAATAATGATGAAAAATGATTTGCAAGTTTATTTATTTTGGTTTAAAAGGAGAGATTTCATGGTTCGCAATTCGAAAATTAAAAAGATAAAACCCCAAAAAATTGCACTGACTCTTATTGATGACGTGAAAATTAATTGGCAGTTATATATAATGATAATGCCGCTAGTTATATGGTTATGTCTTTATTCACTAAGACCGTTAAGCGGTGTTGTAATAGCCTTTTTAGATTACAGTCCCTTTCTGGGAATTACGGGTAGCGAGTTTATTGGCTTTGAAAATTTTCAAACATTAGTTGCAGGCCCATCTAAAGATTTGTTTTGGAGAGCATTCGGCAACACGGTAATACTTAGTTTATACAGCATTGTGCTTGAATTTCCGGTACCTATTATTCTAGCTATTATGTTTCACGAACTAACTAATCAAAAATACAGAAAATTAATACAAACAATTGTATATGCACCACACTTTATATCACAAGTTACTGTGTGTAGTATGGTTGTAACAATGTTAGCATTGAACACAGGTTTGATAAATATACTTATAGAAAATTTTCTGGGATTATTCGGGGTTCCGTATGAGGGAATACAATTTTTAGCAGAATCACAATACTTTAGGATGATATATACCTTGTCAGGGATTTGGAAAGAAGCGGGCTTTTCATCTATAGTGTTTTTTGCAGCACTTTGCGGTGTCCCAATGGAATTATATGAAGCTGCTAAGGTAGATGGCGCAAGCCGTATAAAACAAATATGGCATATCAGCTTACCGGGAATTATGTCCACTATTGTAATTATGTTAATAATTAGGGTAGGTAATATTTTAAACATTGGTTATGAAAAAGTTTTACTATTATACAACTCCGGAATTTATGACACAGCGGATATACTTAGCACTTTTACATATCGCATGGGTGTCGCGGCAAGTCCTGACTATGGACTATCTACAGCATCAAGCTTAATTAATTCTGTTGTTGGATTTATCATGGTAATTTTGGCAAATAAATTAGCCAGAAAATTCTCAGAAACATCAGTATGGTAGAAAGGAGAAAAAATGGGAACATTAATTAAGAAAAAAAGCAAACTTTTATTTACGAAAAAAACTGCGTGGGATTTGGTTATAGGTTTTTTTATAACTATGTTTGGTATAGCTTGTTTATATCCACTAATTTATATTATATCCTGCTCGATAAGTAGAGGCAGTTTAGTGGACGCCGGCAGTGTTTTGTTATGGCCAAAAGATATAACATTTAGTGCATATACTCAAGTTTTGCAAGATACACAGTTTTGGGTTTCCTATCGAAATACTATTTATTACACAGTGTTTGGCTCTATGTTTAGTATGTTTGTTAGCACTCCGGCAGCTTACGTGCTATCTAAAAAAACTTTTATGTTTAGAAAACCTATAAATATGTTCGTTGCTTTCACTATGTGGTTTACTCCCGGATTTATTCCGCTTTACCTAAACTATAGCTCCTTGGGCGTTGTTAACAGTATGCCAATGATAATTGTTTCATTCGGTGTTCTTGCTTTTAACATTATTATATTGAGGAATTATTTCGAGGCGGTTCCTTTAGAATTAGACGAGTCGGCAAAAATTGATGGTGCATCTAGTTTTACAATTTTTTTCAAAATATATTTACCACTTTCAAAACCTTCGCTTGCAACAGTTTGGCTATATTACGCTATGTCAAGATGGAACGGTTACTTTTGGTCAATGGTATTATTACGTGATATGTCCAAAATTCCGTTGCAAGTTTATTTAAAACAAAAAATAATCGATCAAAGCATGATGCTTGAAAATGTTGGCTCTACTACTCAAAGTTATTCATATACAACAGTTGTATATGCGCTGGTTGTATGTTCGATGATACCTGTATTAATTTTATTCCCGTATATTCAAAAATATTTTACGAAAGGAGTTATGGTTGGCGCGGTCAAAGGTTAGTTTTCATAAAAATAAAAAGAATTAGGAGAGAAAAAATGAAAAAATATTTAAGTTTATTATTAATTATGGCAATGCTACTTTCAGTATTGAGCGCATGTGGCGACACATCACAAAGCACAGAGACAGGCGAAACCGCAACAGATTCAACAACATCTGATACAGGCGAAATGGTTGAGCTTGACATTCATTGGCATGGATATGACACATACACATTAGTTGATGATAACGGGGATTTGTTACCTGTGTTTCAATTAGCAGCTGAACAAACAAATATGATAATTAACAGTACAGCAAACCCTGTATCTACCAATTCTGTTGAGGAATTGCAATTACAAGCAACCGAACAATTCCCTGCAGATATTTATGGAAGTACTGATATTAAAAATACAATTCAAGGCTATGCGTTGCAAGGTGCTTTTATACCTTTAAATGATTTAATAGAAGAACACGCACCTAATATGAAAGCATTCTTTGATGAAAACCCGGAAGAAAAAGCCTCTATGACTTCCGCAGATGGCAATATCTATATGATTCACTTCATGCCTGATGGCGAAACAGGTAAAGTTTACTGGATTCGTACTGACTGGCTTGACACTTTAGGCTATGATATGCCAACTACTTTTGAAGAGCTTGAAGAAATTTTATATGCATTCCGTTACGATGACCCGAACGGAAACGGTATCCAAGATGAAATACCATACATCAATGAAAGATACTACGAAACCATACGTCTTGTAAACTTATGGGGTGCAAGGGCATATAGCTCAGAAAACTTTGTGGATAGGCTTCCAGTAGACGAAAACGATCAAATTTATCAAGCATGGATGACAGATGAATTCAAAGTTGGTATTGAGAATTTAAATAGATGGTATGAAGATGGTATTATTGACCCTGAAACATTTACAAGGCAAGTAAACACAGTTAAAAGTCTACTTTGGGTAAATGAAGATGTTGGCGGCATGACTCATGAATGGCTAGCTTCTACTTCTATATTTAACGCCAATGAAGATATTTTGGCAAGAACACCTGAATTTAAAGTGGAAGCATTTTTACCGGTTTCTGCAAACGGTGAACCATTTGAAGAACATAATCGTTCAGCTGTACAAGCTGATGGTTGGGCAATTTCAGCTAGCTGTGAAGACCCTGTAGCAGCTATTAAATTTATGGATTGGTTCTTTACTGAAGAAGGAAGAAGAGCTGCTAACTTTGGTATTGAAGGAGAATCCTATACTATGGTAGACGGTGTGCCTACATTTACTGATGAGGTTCTTGATAGTGGCGCTGTAAACATTCACCTAAGATCCAACTATGGTGCACAATTAAACTTAGGCTATAAACAAGATTATGGTTATGAATCACAATGGACAAATGAAGCCGGAGTAGAAGCATACAATTTATATGCTGCACACCCAGAAATAAGATATGAATCTTGGACACCGATGTTAAACTTTACAGATGAAGAAATGGACGTTTACAACAAATTGATTTCGGCATTAACTGACTATCAAGATGAAAAAATCACAGCATATATTACAGGCAAAGAAGACATTAACGAAACATGGGATGAATATATCGAACAATGCAAAGCTTTAGGGGCGGACGATTTAGTTGCCGTTTATCAAAGTGCTTATGATAGATATTTGTCTGCACAATAAAAATAAAATATTACATAAAACCATTAAATAATTCTTAAGAGGAGAAAAGCATGAATTTAGCACTAGGTATAAGAAAAGGCAATTTTTCACATGATTACCTTAGCTTTGCAGCTCAGGTTGGAGTAAGGCATTTAATTATTTTTAGGCCGGGAGAAGAAACTTTACCGTCTACTCGTGATGGTTATTGGTCTTATGAAGATTTGCATGAAATGAAAAAGAAAGCTGCAGAATATGGTTTGCAAATCGGCGGAATTGAAAATTTTGTGCTTAAAAATTGGTATCACATAGTAACAGATGGCCCTAAAAAAATGGAGCAGCTAGACAATGTGAAAAAAACAATTAGCAATATGGGTAAAGCCGATATTCCTATTATGGGATATAATTTTAGTATTGCCGGTGTATGGGGAAGAATTGATGGACCTAATGCACGTGGTGGTGCGCTTAGTCCTCGATTTGCTAAAGAAGTTAGCCCCGACCCTGACGAGCCAATCCCGAACGGCGTGTTTATGAACTTTGTAGTAGATGAAAACGCACCAAAGGGCTTTAGGCCACCTGTATCTCAAGAAGAAATGTGGGAGAGATACACATGGTTTTTGAAAGAGATTATTCCGGTTGCAGAAGAAGCCGGAGTAAGTATGGCAGCACATCCTGAAGATCCACCTATTCCCGTTTTAAGGCGAATTGGTAGAATGCTGACACACCCCGATTATTATGATCGTGTTTTTGATACAGTAAAAAGTAAGTATAACAAAATTGAATTTTGTCAGGGCACATTTGCTGAAATGCCGGGAGTTGATGTTTATGATACTATTGAAAAATTTGCATCGCAAGATAAAATCGGCTATGTCCATTTTAGAAATGTAAAGGGGAAATTTCCTGATTATAGAGAAGTTTTTGTTGACGAGGGGGATGTTGATATGGTTAAGGCATTGAAATTATATAAAAAGCATAATTTCAATGGGCTTTTTATGCCTGACCATACACCTGCATTTACCGCTGCACCAACATCACCATACCCCGGAATGGCACACGCAATTGGTTACATGAAAGGTTTAATGCAATCTTTAGATTGTTTATCCGACTAATATAATTTTTCATTTAGAGCCCGAATACTAAGTATTAAGTCTGTCGGGCTCTAAATGTATTTTAAAAAGAAATGGAGCGAAATATGAAAGAATCCATACATAAATATTTTGCGCTTGGAACAATCCAGTGCATGAGTTTTCCTAATGATTTAATGTTAGACACTATACACAAGATTGCTTGTGATGATTATTTTGACGTGCTTGAACTAAGGCCGATGCCCGATGAGGAAACAAAAATTAAGGCAAAAGAATTATTAGATCAATCATATCTAAAAGTTTTGTATGGTGCACAACCATTCCTTTTAGGTGAAAAATTAAATCCTAATGAAATTAATGAAGAAGAAAGACTAAAAGCAGAAAAAAATTTAATTGAAAAAATAGATGAAGCGTATTTTTTGGGCTCAAAAGGCTTAGCGTTTTTATCAGGGAAATGGAAAGAAGAAACAAAAGAACAATCATATCAGCAGTTAATAAAAACTACATGCAATTTGTGCGCGTATGCTGCTAAAAAAGATATGATGATTGAATTGGAAGTGTTCGATTTTGACATGGATAAAGCCTCGTTAATTGGGCCGGCTCCTTTAGCGGCTCGCTTTGCGGCAGATATAAGAAGCAAGCACAGTAACTTTGGCTTATTAGTAGATTTATCTCATTTTCCAACTACTTACGAAACCTCTAAATTTGTAATTCAAACATTAAGGCCATATATTACTCATTTTCATATCGGCAATGCTGTAGTAGAAAAAGATTGCGAAGCTTATGGTGATATGCACCCACGATTTGGCTTTCCAAATAGTGCAAATGACGTTGAAGAATTAACTGAATTTTTTAAAGTGCTTAAAGAAGAAGGTTTTTTTAATAGTAAAAATCCATATGTTTTATCATTAGAAGTAAAACCATGGAAAAACGAAAACCCTGACATTATATTAGCCAACACAAAGCGAGTAATTAATCGTGCATGGGCACTTTTAGAGGATTAAGGAGAATGGTATGAAAATAGTTATATTAGATGGTTATACAGAAAACCCAGGAGATTTAAGCTGGGAAAAATTTGAAGCATTAGGAGATTTAATTGTTTATGATAGAACAAATGTTCTTGATGAAAACGAAATTATATCCAGAATTGGCGATGCGAATGTAGTTATAACAAATAAAACACCAATATCAAGCAACACAATAAACAGTTGTAGTAATTTAGAATATATTGGTATGCTTGCAACAGGTTATAATGTCGTAGATTGCGATGCGGCAAAAGCAAAAAATATACCTGTGTGCAATATTCCCAATTACGGCACACATTCAGTTGCGCAATTTGCAATAGCACTATTATTAGAAATATGTCACCACATTGGTCATCATTCATCGGAAGTTTCTAAAGGAAGATGGAGCAATAGTATAGATTGGTGCTTTTGGGACTATCCCTTAATTGAATTAGCCGGAAAAACCATGGGTGTTATCGGGTTTGGTAGAATTGGCCAAGCCACTGCAAAAATTGCACAGGCTATTGGTATGAATATTATTGCATATGATAGCTATACCGATGAAAAGCTAATATCAGAAACATGTAAATATGCCGATTTAGATACCTTGCTTGCAGAATCTGATGTAATATCATTACATTGCCCACTATTTGAAGCGACGATGGGTATAATTAATCGCACTTCGATAGAAAAAATGAAAGATGGCGTTATCATTTTAAACAATTCAAGAGGACCATTAATTGTAGAGCAAGACTTAGCTGATGCATTAAATTCAGGTAAAGTTTTTGCTGCCGGTTTAGATGTTCTATCAGTTGAACCGGCACAAGAAAACAACCCTTTAGTAAATGCTAAAAACTGTATTATAACACCACATATTTCATGGGCTGCAAAAGAAAGCAGGGCTAGATTGATGGATATTGCTGTAGAAAATCTTGAAAATTATATTAAAGGAGCCCCCATTAATGTTGTTAATGGGTAAATTGGTATTATGAGTAATTTATATTCAAATGATATAAAAAGGCGCTTAAAAAACAAAGAAAAGGTTTCGTGTGCTTGGCTACATATGGCAAGCAATATTTCGGCAGAAATAATGGCAAATGCAGGTTTTGATGTACTGTTAATTGATGCAGAACATTCTCCGGTTGATTACCAAACAATGCTTAGCATGTGCCAGGCAATAAAAGCTGCGGGTTGTGTACCTTTTGCAAGGGCCCCTTGGAATGATTTAATAGCGCTTAAAAAAATATGTGATTGTGGGGTTATGGGAATTTCGGTGCCTTATGTAAGCTCGAGGGAAGAAGCAGAGCTTGCGGTTAAAAGCTGTAAATATCCGCCTTATGGTATTCGCGGAATTGCAGGAAGCCCTCGGGCTGCAGGTTTCGGTATGAACAGAGGCCAGTATTTGCAACGTGCAAATGACGAAAACTTAGTTATGGTTGCCTTAGAAAATATACAAGGCATTGACAATTTGCCGGAAATAATGCAAACAGAGGAATTAGATGGTATTTTTATAGGCCCAATGGATTTATCAACTTCAATGGGGCTTATGGGGCAAATTGGTTCGAAAGAAGTGCAAGCACAAATTAAACGCATTGAGGATATAGTTATCCCATCTGATAAGTTTTTGGCAACGGTTGCAAACAATGTTGAAGATGCAATTAAATTATATGATAAAGGCTATAACTTAATTGTCATGATGTCTGATGCTGTTGATTTGTCAAAAATGGCAAGCAATACAGTGAAAATTTTTGAGGAATATATTGCTGGTTCTAAAGAAAAATAAATTTCAACAATGGTATAAACTCAAAATAGTTTTTTAAAACTTTAAAGCATGAAACAATAGTTTTAAAACACAATTTGTACATGAGGTGTAATTAGTGAACAATATTATTATAAAAGATATTACAACAATACAAAGTAATTTAACCGGCAAAAATTTAGTTACAGTTAAAGTGCAAACTAACGAACCTGAATTATACGGTTTAGGTTGTGCTACATTCGCATATAGAAATTTATCCGTAGCCTCATATATTGAAGATTATTTAAAACCATTGTTAGTAGGTAGAAATGTTCATGATATTGAAGATATTTGGCATTTAATGACAACAAACGGCTATTGGAGAAATGGCCCAATTACAAATAATGCAATATCCGGTATAGATATGGCATTGTGGGATATAAAAGGCAAATTAGCCAATATGCCTGTTTACAGCCTTTTGGGTGGTAAATCAAGGCAGGCCATACCTGTATATAAACATGCAGATGGAAACTCGACACAAGAAATATTAGAAAACATTCAAAAACACACAGAAGATGGCTACAATTATGTTCGTCTTCAAGTTGGAATATATGGCGGATTATCCAAAAATTTAAATATACCGCCTAATTCCCCGTCGGGGGATTATTTCAGCGGTGAACAATATGTTAATGATACTTTAGAGCTGTTTGATAATGTCAGAAGCAAATTAGGCTATAGCATTCAATTATTACACGACAGCCACGAAAGATTAACACCGATACAAGCTATACAATTTGCCAAAGAGTTAGAAAAATACAGGTTGTTTTTCCTAGAAGATATACTTTCACCTGAACAAGGCGAATGGTTTAAAATGCTACGTGCACAAACAACTACACCTATAGCAGTAGGCGAATTATTTAACAACCCTAAAGAGTGGGATTATTTAATCACAAACCGATTAATCGATTTTATTCGTGTGCATATAAGCCAAATTGGCGGATTAACACCTGCAAGAAAATTATCTATATTTGGCGAACAATTTGGCATTCGAACCGCTTGGCATGGCCCTAGCGATGTTTGCCCTGTCGGTCATGCAGTTAATGCACATTTAGGCTTAGTTGCACACAACACAGGCATTCAAGAGTGGACAAATATAATGGATAACGAAATATTACAAGAGGCTTTTCCGGGGATGCCTTACGTTAAAAACGGTTATATGTATTGCAACGATAAACCCGGACTTGGCATTGAATTAAATGAAGAACTATTGAAAAAACATCCTGCCATACATGAAGTTACACAGTGGACTCAAACCAGACATATTGACGGCACAATATGTACACCCTAGCCAAGCCGATAGAAAGCCCACCCCTTTGCTATAAAACGGCTTCGTATTACATCGGTTTGGCTAATATAACGGAGTATTAAAATGATAAAAAATTATTTTTTTTCACATGAGCAACAAGCTGTTGAAGTAGCTCCCGGAGTTACAAGAAAAATACTATCATATAACGACAATTTAATGGTTTGTGAAATTGCTTTTGAAAAAGGAGCGGTTGGCGCATTGCACAGCCATTTTCACGATCAATGCACTTATGTGTTATCAGGCAAATTTGAAATGCAAATAGGCGAGCAAAAAGAAATTCTATGCGCGGGTGATTCAACATATAAACAAAAGAATATCGTTCACGGAGCAGTTTGCTTAGAGGCAGGTTCGCTTTTGGATATTTTCACACCAAAACGTGATGACTTTTTAGATTAATATATTATATAAACTATAGGGAGAATGAAATATGAAAAAAATAGCATTGATAACAGGCGCAACCGCCGGAATGGGCAAAGCAACAGCTATACAGCTTGGTAAAATGGGATATTATATTTGCATTAACGGAATAGATGACGAGCAAGCAAAAACAGCAATTGCAGAGCTTGAGGCTCTTGATATTTCTTGCGAGTACATAAATTTTGATGTGTGCGATGAAGATGCAGTTACCAAAGGTGTAACAGAAATTGGTGAAAAGCATGGTCGCATTGATGTGCTAGTAAATAATGCAGGCGGTTTAGGTGGTCGTTCTCGTTTTGAAGTTATGCAAACTTCTTTTTATCGCAATGTAATGGCTTTAAATTTAGACAGTGCATTTTTTGCTACAAGGGCAGCGATTCCATATTTGAAAAACGGCGAGAATGCCTCTGTAATCAATTTTGCTTCAAACGCTGCATGGAATGCAGGTGGACCGGGTGCCGGTATTTATGGAGTTTCAAAAGGTGCTATAGTTTTGCTAACACGTGCACTTGCAAAAGATCTTGCAGAATATAATATCCGTGTTAATGCGGTTTCGCCCGGTACTATAGATACAGCTTTCCACGATGCTATAAGACAAAGCAACCCTGCGGTATTTGAATCTTGGAAAAATAATATTTTGCTAAAACGTTTAGGACAACCTGAAGAAGTGGCACAAGTTGTTGGTTTCTTAGTGAGTGAAAATGCATCATTTATCACAGGTGAAGTTGTGCAAGTAAACGGCGGACAAGATTTGCTTTAATTTAAGTGCTGTCGCTTGTGTAAATATTTGCAAAGCTTCTAATTTTTCTAACAGGAGTAAATGATGAACGCAAAAATAATTAAGCTTACACAAAACCGTGTAAGACGAAATTACCAAGGTGGTAAAACATTAAAAGCACTTAATGGCGAGCAAAACCCAATTGACGATAATATGCCGGAAGAGTGGATAGCATCGCTTGTAATGGCATTAAATCCCGGAATGGATTTAATTGAAAAAGAAGGTTTAAGCAGTGTAAAAACAGGCGATTTTGAGGGGTATTTATTGGATTTAATATCTCAAGACCCTGTTTACTATTTGGGAAAAACACATTACGATAAAAATGGCATTGATTTTGGCTTTTTAACAAAAATTATAGATTCTTCCATGCGTTTACACACCCAAGCGCACCCATCAAGAGAATTTGCAAAGCGATACCTTAATTCGCAATATGGGAAATTTGAGTGCTATTATGTTTTAAGTACTCGTGAAAACAGTCCGTCTTATATACGTTTAGGTTTTCAAAAAAACATAAGCAAAGAAAAGTGGATTGAAATTGTTGCAAATCAACAAATAGATGAAATGGATGATTTGTTTGATGAAATTAAGGTTTCTTCGGGTGATATGATTTACATTCCGGGAGGAATGCCGCACGCAATAGGTGAGGGGTTGTTTTTAATTGAAGTTATGGAGCCCTCTGATTTAGTAGTGCGCTGTGAATTTGAGCGCGAAGGTATAATTGTGCCAAAACAAGCACGATTTATGGGCAAATCAATTGAGTTTTGCATGGATATATTTGATTATACTAAGTATAGCGCTAAGGAAATTAAAGAGAAGTTTTTTGTAAAACCACAAGAATTATCATCTGAGGTTAATTACAAAAAAGAGCTATTGCTATCATCTGAAATATCAAAAAGCTTTGAAATTATTAGGCTTAGTATTTATAAAGAAACCGAATTAAGCGTTGATAACAGATTTAGCTTGCTTATTGTAACAGAAGGAAAGGCTACTATTATTGCAGACGATGAAAAAATAGAATTATCGTATTGTGAAAGTGCATTTTTGCCCTCTGCTACCACAAAATTATTAATAAAACCCAATGGTGATGAGCAATGTGTGATTTGTCAAATACAGCCACCGAGATGAATAATCGTATAATTAATTTTGAGAATTATAATGAATTTGGCAGATTAAGTGTGAAAAATCGTATTGAAAAGTAGATGTGAGTATATTGTGACAGG
>CAYJGV010000017.1:0-29233 GCA_964369715.1 uncultured Bacteroides sp.
TTTTTGGTGATAATACGCCACATTTTGTGGACTTCCAAATCATCACACTGAGATGGTGGGAGAGGACGGATTCGAACCATCGAAGGCATAGCCAGCAGATTTACAGTCTGTCCCCTTTGGCCACTCGGGAACTCTCCCATATTTATGCACCTGAGTATTAAATTCGGGTGCTTAAAAATAATATCAAATTTCAAGGCAATTGTCAATAGTTTTGTGACAAATAATTATTTTTTTTTTACTAAGGTAAATATTTATTAATAAATCACCACTTATACTTGCTTTTGTGCAATTATTTATACATGTAAATCTTTTTTACAAAACACGCAAGAACCTATTATAATAAACACAATTCCTATTATGTATAAACTTAAAATATTATATATTACATTTTCATCATTGCCAATGATTTTTGCTGTGTCGAACAGTGTCAAAGGCGTTAAATATTTTAAAAATTCAATTTCTTCATTGACATTATGAAGCATATCACACAATAGAAAAAATGTGCATACTCCTGCTCCCATTCCTGCGGCATAACTTTTGTGAGAAAACACGCATGATGCACAAAAACATATTCCGCTAAAGCAGACTAAAAGCCCCAAAAGCCCTAAATTCAAATTTATAAACTCAATGCCTAATTCCTCGCTTGGGAATACCACAGCCTTTGTCGCCCAAATTACAAACATTATATACAATAATAATATCATAACGCTTGAAATTAGCACCATTGCTTGTGTCACAATTATTTTTTTGCGTGTATTCGGTGTTGCAAGCAAGTATGCCATACTTGTTGAATCCACATAATTACACACTAATTTTAATGATAAAATCGATATAAACACAAGTGGACAAGCCACAAATAAAAAACCGTATAAATAATTCGAAATAAACTCAAGCAAATTTGTGCCGATTTCTCCCATATTAAATGCGGCGAACATCTGCGGCATACTGTTTACCATATCTTGCAAGCTTTCGCTCATTTGCGGGTCGTACATATACACCACCATTGTGCCATATAAAGTAATTAACGCCAAAAAAACAAGTATTAATTTTGCCGATGATTTCAACCCTTTTATAAATAAAACAAAGCTCATAAAATTCTCCAAAATTTATATTTCTTTTTCATATAATTGCAAGAACAATTCCTCAGAAGCTCCCGCCTGTACATCAATATCAATGATTTCATATTGTGCAATTGCTTTAATAAATTTATCTGCGACACCTTCTATTTTAACAATAGCTGTCATTCCGTTTGTTTTTGCACTTTCGCCCCACGTATTTACAAAATGTTCAATGCTTTTTTCACTGTTAAAAACAATTTTGTATGTTCGGCTTACTTTAGCTTGCAAATCACTTGCAGAATAAACACCCATAAGCTTGCCGCTACGTATTATTGCGGCCTTATCACATGTTCTTGCCACTTCATCAAACATATGCGACGACATCAATATCGTCTTTCCCTTGGCTTTTTCCTCTTTAATAAGCTCTATGAATTTATTTTGCATTAAAGGGTCAAGCCCACTTGTGGGCTCATCAAGCAAATACACTTTTGGATCGTGAAAAAAAGCACAGACAAGTGCAACTTTTTGCTTTGTGCCCTTAGACATTTTACGAATTTTACCCTTTTGGCTAAATTCAAAATACTCCATTAAATATTTTGCACGGCTTAAATCGCTAATATTTCTCATTGCAGCAATAAATTTAATAAATTGCTCGCCTGTCATATCATCAAAAAAGGCGGTTTCTCCCGGCAGATAACCTACGTTTTTTTGTACCTGTGCCGAATTTTTAAAACAACTCATTCCATTAATGCGCACACTGCCACTATCCGCTTTGATAAATCCCATTAAATGCCTTAATGTCGTGGTTTTCCCTGCCCCGTTAGAGCCTAAAAACCCCATAACTTCGCCCTTTTTTATATTTAAATTTAAATCGAATACCCCTTTATTGTCTCCATAATCTTTTGTAAGGTTTATAATCTCGATAATGTTTTTCATTTGAGCGTCTCCGTCTATTTTTTAGCCACCACCGAAAATTCATAAATCGTTGTATGGTGATATTCTTCATTTGGCCTTAAAACAATGCTTGGGAAATGATTATAAGAAGTAGCACAAGGGTAATGCTGAGTCTCTAAGCAAAAACCGTTACGCTTTTTATACTTTGTTTCATTTTTACCTGTTTGCGTATCGTTTTCAAGGAAATTCCCTGTGTAAAACTGTACTCCCGGTTGTGTTGTAAGCATTTCCATCATTATATTGCTTTCATCGCCTATCGCCCTTACAACCATGGCAAGTTCGCCTTTTTCCTTATTTAATATGTAGTTATGGTCATAGCCACCTGCCATTGTTAATTGGTCGAAATCCTTGTTAATATCTTCGCCTATTGTTTTAAAATTTGTAAAATCCATCGGTGTCATGGTGGTTTTTGCAATTTCGCCTGTTGGGCATATTTCATCATTTGCAGGCGTATACTCGTTTGCATCTATTAATAGTTTATGGTTTAAAATATCACCGCTGCTGTGTCCGTTTAAATTAAAATAAGAATGGTTTGTTAAATTGATAATTGTGCTCTCGTTTGTTGTTGCAATGTAGTCCATAACAATACCGTTTTCCGCTGTTAAAGTATATGTTATTTTTATGTTTAAATCCCCCGGAAAACCATCATCGCCATCAGGGCTTATGGTTTCAAGCACAAGGCTGTCGCCTTGTATTTTACCGTTAAAAACATATTTGCACAATGTGCCGTGTAAGTGGTTTTTGCCATCATTAGGCTGTAAATGATATATTTTATCATCAATTTCAAACGCACTGCCTTTGATTCTATTAGCAACCCTGCCGACGAATGCGCCATGGAATGCACCGCCTTTTTCATAAGTTTCTAAATCATCATAGCCTAAGATTACGTCTGTAGGTTTTTTATTTTTATCAGGCACAATTATTTTTGTTATAGTGGCACCATATTCAATAATATGCACTGTCATATCATCATTTGATAAGATATACTCAAAAACATCTTTTCCGCTTTGGGTTCTTCCATATAAATTACTTGTTATCGACATAGTTTTCACTCCATTATTTTCTTTTTCTTAATATAAATCTTAATTTTCGTCTTGTTTTTGGCAATGGATCAAGTGCTAAATTTGGATATTTTGCCTTAATTTTCGATATTGCTTCGTTAATTCGGTTAGCCTTGTTGTTTTTGTGCATATTTATTCTTTCTGCATAAATTAAAGTCACTGTCATCGAAGCCACACCCACAAGGAAAATTGGGCGTAAATCTCCTGTTGCCGTTAATGATAACGCACTTATTAAAGCCGTGCAAATTGTTGTGCCCAAAAGTGATGCCGCGCCGTTAAGCATTGCAAGAAGCGAAAAATGCACTGTTCTGTCGGCATCTTTTTCCATGGCGTTAACTTGCAATTGTAAAAAGCCCACGCCAATACCGGCAAATGGAATAGCATTTAAAACAGCCGCAAACGGATATAGATATTGCACATTTTCTTTATTTGTAAAATACCACGCAATAGCAGCAGAAATATAGATTAGCATCATCAATTGACATGTGCGCTGCCAAGATATTTTTTGAGCTATGCGCTGCACCACAGGTGTTAATGCCGCACGTGCAATATTGCCCACTGTGCTCCACACAAGTATAAGCGAAAATGACATTTCCAGGGTTCTAACCTGATAAACCGCAGAAAAAGAGCCAACAAACATTGCTGCAAAGCTCCACATAACATTAACTGTCATAACCCTTACAAATTGCTTGTTTTTAAGCACCGGACGAAATTTTTCTATTAAATTAAATTTTTTCTTTTTATTATTCTCGCTATCGTCGTTTTCTTTAACATTTGGCAAACGTGCAAAAACCACTAAACTCGCAATTATTGATGCACTTACTATAACACCTAAAATCACAAAACCCTGTTGTTG
This sequence comes from uncultured Bacteroides sp., assembly GCA_964369715.1. GTDB lineage: Bacteria > Bacillota > Clostridia > Oscillospirales > Ruminococcaceae > Ruthenibacterium. The sequence continues at coordinate 3,930 of CAYJGV010000017.1, forward strand.
CCATCCGCCCTTTTGAGAAACATCAATAATTACATAGCTTGTGCACAATAAAACTGTGTGGTAAAACATAAAAACCATTTCTCTTACAGAAAAATACGATGGTTTTATTTGACCCGCAGTTGCATCAACAAGCCATGCTGTTTGCGCCGGTGCCGATAATTGAAACATTCCCATCATTATAGGCACAAACAAAACAAAAACTAATGCGCCAATATTTTGTGGCAACAATACAGTAAAAAATATCATCGGCAAAAGCAATCGCCATACTATATTAAAAAATCGCAAAAATCTATTTTTTTTCTTGCTTTCGGAAAAAACGAGCCCACCCGGCATTTGTAAAAGCGCCAAGGTAGACGTCATACCCGATAATACATTCGCAACACTTACAGGTATTTCGTAAAAACTGGTGAACGATGCCACAACTACACCACTGCAAATCCAATATGCGCCCATGGCAAAGGCGTTATCAAGCAGAAAATATTTTGGAATTTTATTCATTGTAAAATCCTTAGCTTATAATATTAAGATATATGCAAATTTATTTTAAATAATATAACAAGTATATCAATAATTTTTGTGTTTTTCAATGTTTTTTCACAGTTAATTCAACATTTTTTTCATTTATTAAATTTATTAATTTTTCTAAAATTAACATGGTTTTTTTATAAGCTAATTATTGTTTAAAAATATATCACATTGGTTTTTATTTACAAAAAAAGCTCGATATGTTATTATATTATATATAATTAAGTACAAAAAACAAATTGATATTCAACAAGGTGGTGCTTTATTGAAAAAGCTTTTTAAATATCTGTTACTTTTATCTGCGCTAGTGGGTATTTGGCTTATAATGAACGAAAGTGTTAGCGTTTTTTATATAGCTTTTGGCATTGCAATATGCATATTTGCAATTTACTTAAGTTCAAAATTGCTTGATATTGATTTTGTAAATACTTTTTACATTCCTCCTTTAAAACTATTAAAATACATTTTTTTCATGCTTTATTCAATTTATTTAAGCGGAATAAAAGCCACCTATTCAATTTTAAGCGGTAAAATTAGCCCTAATATAGTTAAAAACAAAATCGATAGCCGCATAACAAATAAGCATTTACATAATATTATAGCAAATTCAATTACATTGACACCCGGCACAATTACACTCGACAGTAAAAACGGAGAATTAACTGTTTTGTGCTTACATAACGAGAAAAACAAACGTGTGTGCGAAAGTTTCGAGCCATATATGCTTGAAATGCAAGAAGCCAAGGAGGGGTGAATTTGTTTTTACAAATAGTAATATTTATTTTAATTATTACAACTTTATTAAGTGGACTTCGTCTATTACTCGGCCCATCTTTATGGGATAGGCTTTTGGGGCTTTCTTTGGTAAGCAGTAAAATAATTATAATAATTATTTTATATGCACTTATAACAGAAAGCTCTTTTTATTTAGATATTGCACTGGTTATTGCGATACTTGGTTTTGTTGGCACAACTTCTTTGTCCTCTTTTTTAAAAAAAGGCGGCAAGTAATATGTTTGTTTTAATTTCTTCAGCGGGAGGCATTTAATGTATATTATAGGATATGTTCTTATATCTATAGGCATTCTTTTTATAATTGTAGGCTTATTTGGCATTTATAAATTTCATAATTTATATGCACGCATTTTATCTGCTGCAGATATCGACACAGTTGGGCTTATTACAATTTTAATTGGTGTTGCATTTGTAAGCGGCTTCAATATGTTTACACTTAAAGTATTATTGATATTATTTATACTTACTGTAATTAACCCTATTGTTACCAGTGCAATAGCTTCCTCTGCGTATTTTTCCGGATACAAAATTAAACAGGAGGATAAAAAAGATAATGATTGACGAAATTGTATTTGTAATGATGCTTATTGTAGCAATTTTCATTGTGTCAAGCCGCAACTACAAAAGGGTTATTGTTGCCATGAGCGTTTTTTCCTTATTGGCAGCTTTTTGTTATCTTCTGTTTCATGCGCCCGATGTTGCCATTGCCGAAGCGGTTATAGGCAGTGCGCTATCCACGATTTTATACATCGTTGCCTTGAAAAAACATCGTAATTTTTATGTTTATTTAACTGATGCCTCAAAAACCAAAACACGTGATGCACACCTTAGAACAAGTATGAAAAGCACTATTGAAACAATAATGCACTATTGCCACGAACAAGATCTGGACGCTCAAAATGTTTTTACTTCTGAAAGCCCGAAAGAAATTGCACACGAACATGTTTACGATTTAATTTTACAAAAGCAAGAGGATGGCAAAATTAAAGTATACGGCAGTAAAACAGAAAAACACGTGCAAATTATTAAAGATTTGCTAAGCGATGACATAAAAAGTGGCAAGCTTGAATTCTTCTTATCTCAAAAGGAGGGCGATGAATGAAAAGCGCAAAAAAAACAAAAATAATAGGCTATGTTTTATCTGCATCTGCATGTATTGCTGTGCTTTATTTGACAAGTTTAATGCAAGAACCCACAACACCGCAAATTTTTGAAAGTGTCATGAATTTTTACGCAGGGCAAACTTATGCACAAAATGCTGTCACAAGCATTTACCTAAATTACAGAATCTACGACACAATTTTTGAAGCACTAATGCTTTTAATATGTGTAATAGGCGTTATACATTTTTCAAGGCACGAGCACAATATTGTTTTACATAATGTAAAAAGCAAAACGATAATAAGCAATATTGCATTAATTGTACCTGCAATAATCATTTTAGGAATGTATATAATTGCCAACGGACATTTAACGCCAGGTGGTGGTTTTCAGGGCGGTGCGGCGCTTTCTGCGGCTTTTATTTGTGTTTATCTTGTCAACCCAAACAAAACTATCGATATCCACAGTTATGAGCAACTTGAAAAATATTTGTTTTTAACTTTGGCAATTTTGGCTTTAATTTTTGCTGTTAGCAATTTGTATTTAGATTATTCTATACACAATCCAATTTATTTAGTAACAATGAATGTTTTAATAGGCTTAAAAGTATTTTTAGGTTTAAGCGTTGTTTTTTTCCGCTTTGTGCATTATGAAGATGCTTAAATTAAATCTTACAACCTATAAGTTAAACTCTGTTAATTTGTTTTGATTTTTTATGAGAGCTTATAATTTTTAAATTATTTAAATATAAAAAGGAGAATTACATGGATTTTTTAACAGGCGAAAATGTTTCGATAATGTTGTTTTTTATAGGCATTGCCGGAATTTTTAGCAGTAGAAGAATTCTTAAAAGCATTGTTTGCATAGGCATAACCGAAGTTTCTGTTGTTATGTTTTATTTAACAATGTTTGCAGACACCGATGACATAGCCCCAATTGCAACAAATACGACACAAAATGTTGCCGACCCTTTGCCGCAAGCATTGATGATAACCGCAATTGTAATTGGTGTAGGCATAACAGCAATTGCGCTTGTTATGTTTATAAATTTGTACCATATGTATGGTACTTCGGATTGGGAACAACTTCGTAAAAAAAGGATGGAACAATTATAATGATATTGCTAAGCTTTATAATTATACCTGTTTTATGCGGCATAATTATTTATCTTCTGCCTAAAAAAATGCTTATTTTTAATGTGCTTTTTGTTGAAGCGCTTATGTTTGCAGCGCTGTTTTATTCGTTTATGCTTTTAGAGCAAAACGGCATAATTTCTGTACTGCTTGGCTCTGACATAAGCTTTTTGGGCATATCATTAATTGCAGGCAAGCATAATTTAATTTTAATTGCACTCTCTTTGGTTCTTTTCACTGTTTGCTTTTTTTACAGCTTTAAAGATGATTTTTTCAACAACGAATTTGCTATGTTGTTTTTGGTTTTGCAAGGTCTTTTATGTGGTGTATTTTTATCGGACGATTTGTTCAATTTATACGTTTTGCTTGAAGTTGCAACGGTTGTTGTCGCAATCTTGATAATGTTCAAACGTGACAGCCGCTCTATATACGACGGCATGATTTACCTTTTATCACAAGTTATGTGTATGCTTTTTTTCCTTTTTGGGGTAGGCTATATGTACAGAATTTTCGGCGTGCTTTCAATAGAGCATATACAAAAAGCCATGCCATATGTAAACAGCAATGAACTTATTATGCCCTTTGCCTTTATGATGACAGGTATTTGTTTAAAATGCGCATTTTTCCCTTTGTTTAGCTGGCTTCCTAGGGCGCACGGCACACCAAGTGCACCAAGTGCTGTAAGTGCCATTTTATCCGGCCTTTATGTAAAAAACGGCATTTATTTATTTTCCATCACAATAACTTTATTTGCACCTGCGCTTGATATTTCGCAATATTTTATAATTCTTGCATGTGTTACAGCAATTTGCGGTTTTGCAATGGCAATTGTACAAACCGATATAAAATTGATTTTAGCGTTTAGCACTATTTCTCAAATTGGCCTTATAGCGCTTGGTTTTGCAATAAACACCGAACAATCTCAACTTGGCGCATTTTACCACTTGGTAAACCATGCGTTTTTTAAATCGCTTTTATTCTTATGTGCCGGTATGGTTATTAAGCAATATAAAACCCGTGACATTCGTAAAATGCACGGGGTTTTAAAAAACATGCCTATTGTCGGCATAGGGATTATTTCAGGTATTTTAGGCATTACAGGCGCACCGTTTTTTAACGGTAGCATTTCAAAATATATGATACAATCCGGTGCTGTAGGCTCTTTTGCCGAATATATTTTATATATAATTAACGCGGGTAGCATATTGGTATTTTTAAAACTTGCACATATATTATTTGGTAAAAAACCGGAGAATATCATCATTGAAACCAGTGATAGATTTAAAAATACAGCAATACTGTTTTTATCGCTAATTTGCCTTTTAGGCGGTGTTTTCGGCGCAAACGCCATGAGCTATATCTCAGGTTATTCTGTGATAATAAACCCTGTTTCTTATGCTGAAAAAGCAATAATTTATTTTATAACTCTGGCGATATGTTTTGCTGTTTACAAATTTATAATTATTAAAAAACCACAAATTTACCTATTGCAAAAACATTCGCTTAATTTTCAACAAATTGTTATGGCTATGCTTGCATTTTTCATCGTTACAACCGTTGTAATAAGTTTTTAATGTCAGCTTTTTTTCTTAAATTCTGCCTTTCGCCTCTTTATATCTAAGCGGTGAAACACCTGTTATACTTTTAAACACTTTTGTGTAATAGCTTTGGTCTTCAAATCCCATCATTTGTGCGATATCAGACATTTTTACATCTGAACTAAGCAGTAAATTCTTGCTTTTTTCTATTCTTAATCGGTTTACATATTTGCTAAAAGTTTCACCTTTTTCCCTTTTAAAAACTCTACTGAAATATGATGGCGACAAGCTAACTTCAAACGCAACCTCTTCAAGGCTCACTTTCTCGGTGCAATGTGCACGCAAATACATATCCGCTTTGCTTATCACATCAACATGTTTCACACCGTTATAGCTGAAAATATTATCCATAAATTTATTCATTGCATCAACAAGCCATGTGCACAGCGAATCAGGCGTTTTTAGCGAAGATATCTCATCTTGATAACTCTGCATTAATTTTAAAGTATATTCAGAATCTGCACCGGAATTTATTGCCGAGCGTGAAATTAAAACCAGCAATTCATATATACGTGCTTTTAGTGCACCAAGCTCTCCCCCACTTGAAAAAAACAAAAACCCGAAAAGTTCGTTTAAATGCATTTGTGCGCTTTGCCTATCTGCATTTTCAACACTGTTTAAAAGCTCTTTCTCTGTTTCAAAGGGATAGGGCTTTTTATCTTGCTCTGTTTTAAGCTGTGTTATATATGCCGAAACTTGGCCCTGCATTGCATCGTCGTCTTGCATTTGAAGCATGCGGTTTGCCTCATAAACATTATTGATAAAACCTGTAGATAAAAAAAGCAAAGTGGATAAACTTTCAACTTTTTCCACAGGCGCAAAAGGCAGTTTTGGCAAAAGTACCTTTACTTCATTTTTCTCTTTTTCTGTCAATTGAAGCATCTGCGCAAGTTCATAATCTATATAATCCTGTGTATCTACCATCAAAAGCGGGCCAGCAGTTATTTTTGCCGCACTTCCCTCTTTTGCAAAAATTGGCGAGACAAAACAAGTCAAGCCCATTTGGCAAAAATAGACGTATTTTCCACCAAAACGCTCTGCCTGAATTAAGCCGTATTTATGTGCCTGTATGCAATTTTCTTTGTTCTTATTAGCCGCCTTGCATATTTCACACGATGCATAGCCATAACCGCTTTCGCTTAAAACATTACCTTGTTTATCTGTAATAGTACAGCCAATTCCGCTTGCAAGCGAAAACGCCTGTGCGCATTCCTTTATGTTTTTTATAGAACTGTCTTTGCTGTTTTGCATAGTTTTTTTCACCCTTTTTATGTAGTATGCCTATTAAAATTTATACATTTTTGGTAATATTTTGTCATAGGTCTATTATATGCAAAATTTATGTTTAAGTCAATAAAAATTGAACAAAATTTTACCAAACACAGCATGAAATTACAATAAATTGATTTTCACTTAACTTATAATGTGCTTATTATAATAACTATATAAAATTTATATATATGGTTTATCACAAAATTTATGGGGGATTTACAATGAGCATTTTTGCAGAAATTTCAGAAAATTTACAAAAAGGTAAAGCTAAAATTGTTAAAGAGCTTGTACAACAAGCTATCGACGAGGGTAATTCAGCACAACAAATTTTAGAAGAAGGCCTGCTAAGCGGCATGGGCATAATAGGCGAAAAATTTAAAAATAACGAAGTTTTCGTTCCTGAAGTTTTGGTTGCAGCACGTGCAATGAATATGGGCGCCAGCCTTTTAAAGCCACTTCTTGCTGAAAGCGGCGTTAAAGCAACTGGCAAAGTTTGCATTGGCACAGTACAAGGCGATTTGCACGATATCGGCAAAAACCTTGTTAAAATGATGCTTGAGGGCAAAGGCCTTGAAGTTGTAGATTTAGGCACAGACGTTTCACCTGAAAAATTTGTTCAATCAGCAATTGATGACGAATGCCAAATTATTTGCTGCTCTGCACTTTTGACAACAACAATGGGCGTTATGCAAGAAGTTGTTAAAGAAGCCGAAAAAGCAGGCATCCGTGATAAAGTTAAAATTATGATTGGTGGCGCACCTGTGACACAAAATTACTGCGAGCAAATTGGTGCAGACGCCTATACACCTGATGCGGCAACATGCTCTGACGTTGCTGTTCAACTTTGCACAGCATAATTAAAAATACTTAGTGGTAGAATGTGTTTGCAAAATTTGCAATAAATATACTTTATATATTTATAAAAACAAATGATGTAAACCAAGGCTGTTATCTTGATAAATTTAAGTGACAGCCACCTTACCACAAAACATAAAATTTAAAACAACAACAAATTATTCGTAATAATTTAAATTTTATTGCGTCAACTTTGTTGTACCCAAAAACAGGTAAAATCATCTATATTGTCAAAATTATTTTGCCACATCACTGATAACGAAGCAATAACAATGCAATATTAATTTTGTTTTTAACGATTTTTAGAAATAAAATTCAACTTGCAATTATATAAACACACGTTAAATTAATTTATATTTTAATAAATCCCAAACAAATAAAATATACCACAAATAAAATAAAATCATACACCGTTTTCACGGTAGAATGGAGCTATAAAATGTCTAATTTATCACCAAAAGAACTGCTTTTTGCAACACTTCGCCACGAGACAACCGAAAGAGCCCCTTGGGTGCCTTTTGCAGGCGTACATGCAGGAAAACTAACAGGTGCAGATGCCACAAAAGTTTTGACAGATGAAGACGAATTAGTTAAAGCATTGCTTGAAGTTAACAAATTATATAAACCTGATGGACAACCTGTCGTTTTTGATTTGCAATTAGAGGCAGAAATTCTAGGTTGTGATTTAATGTGGGTTGCAGACGGCCCTCCAAGCGTTGCAAGCCACCCCCTTGCAGACACAATGACAGTGCCTTGCGAGTGCACTTTGCCCACACCTGAAAGCGGACGTATGCCGCTTGTGCTAAATGCAATGCGCCGCATGAAAAAAGAAGTTGGCGATACAACAGCACTTTATGGCTTATTCTGCGGGCCATTCACACTTGCAAGCCATTTGCGTGGCAATGATATCTTTATGGATATGTATGACGATGAAGATTATGTTAAAGAATTGCTTGCATTTTGCACCGAATGCGGAAAACGCATGACAGACATGTTTGTCGATGCAGGCATGGACGTTATCGCAATAGTTGACCCACTTGTTTCACAAATTTCAAGCGACCATTTTGAAGAGTTTTTATCAGAACCATTCTCCGAATTATTTAGATATATGCGTGAAGATAAAAAAGTTTTTTCTTCTTTCTTTGTTTGCGGAAACGCAACAAGAAACATTGATGTAATGTGTTTGACAAAACCGGATTCAATTTCTGTTGACGAAAACGTTGACATTATTGCCGCTAAAGAAATTTGCGACAAACACAATGTTGTTATAGGCGGAAACATTCCTCTTACAAGCATTATGCTTCATGGCACACAACAAGACAATATGAAATTTGTAGTGGATATGCTTGCAAAAGTTGGCGAATACAAAAACTTTATTGTTGCACCGGGTTGCGATATGCCTTATGATGTGCCTGTAGAAAATACAATTGGCGCAGCGCAAGCTGTTATAAGCACACAAGAAGTTTCAAAAATGGTTGAAAATTACACAAGCGAAACCTTTAATATCGAGGTTGATTTACCGGATTACAATGCACTTACAAAACCACTTGTGGAAGTGTTCACACTTGACAGCGCAACTTGCGCTGCATGCACTTATATGATGGGCGCCGCAAATGTGGCAAAAGAGACATATGGCGATGAAATTGACGTTGTAGAGTATAAATTTACTGAAAAAGAAAATATTGCACGTTGCATGAAAATGGGCGTTTCAAACTTACCCAGTATTTATGTAAATGGCGAGCTTAAATTCTCGTCGATTATCCCTTCAAAAGAAGAGCTTGAAACTGTTATAAATGAGGCTAAAAAGTAAAAAATGATAAAATTTTACCTTGTCACAGGGTTTTTAGGCGCAGGCAAAACAACATTTTTGAAAAATTTCTTGCAAATGCTTGCACCAAGCCGTTTACATGTTATAATAAATGAATTCGGCAAGCAAGGTGTCGACGGAACATTGCTAAAAGAAGTTGGTGCCGTTCTTGACGAAATTAATAATGGCTCAATTTTTTGCTCTTGCAGGCTTGATAAATTTGAAAGCGTGCTAAAAAGCACAATTGAAAGTAAACCTGATATAATTGTTGCCGAGGCAAGTGGACTGGCAGACCCAACAAGTGTTCGCACTGTTTTAAGGCAGTTTAGCGAGATTGAATACATGGGTAGCATTTGCCTGGCAGATGCGGTAAGGCTTGTAAAAGTTTACGATACAGCGCAAGTTACCAAAAGGCAACTTGCTGTATCAAGCCTTGTTTTGCTTAATAAAACAGACGTTGCCTCAAGCGAGCAAATTGCTAAAAGCAAAGAGCTGATATCGCAATCAAACCCTGCGGCACATATAAAAGAAACTGAATTTGGCAAATTTAATGACGCATGGCTTAGTTTTGTAGAGCCAAACCCCGACATTGAAAGTGCCGTTAGCACCAAAGATATAACACTTCAAAAAAACACAATTATTATAAGCAAAAACGCCGATAAAACAGCCTTGAAAAGCATATTGACAATTCTGGCCGACAGCACTTACCGCATGAAAGGCTTTGTTAAAATTTCTGATGGTGTTTTTCATGTAGATTGCACTGGGCCTGATATCCAAATTAAACCTTGGACAAAAGATGCCGATAACAAAATTGTATTGCTGTCAGGCAAGGGCATGCCACTTCGTCAAAGTATAAAAAAAGCATTGCAATGGCACGAAAATATTTTAACTTTAGAAAAGGCGGATTAAAATGGACAGACAATACATCGAAACACTAAAAAACAATTTGCTTGAAATTGGCGCACTTAAAGTTGGCGTTGTGAATGTGAATGACATTGTATTCGACAGAGAATTTCGCAAATTATGCGAGAGCAACGCATGTGGGAAATATGGCAAGTCTTGGACATGTCCACCTGATGCAGGTGATATCGATGATCTTATCGCATATGCAAAAAGCTTTGATGAAGCGATAATTTACCAAACAGTTGGCGAACTTGAAGACAGTTATGATTTTGAGGGAATGATGGCGGCCGGACATGCGCATAATTTATTGACACAAAAATTTCAGCAAACAACAAAAAAAGAAAACATTGAAAATTGCCTGCACCTTGGCGCCGGCGGTTGCAGAGTTTGCGAAACATGCACAAAGCCTGAAAACAAGCCATGCAGGCACCCCGAAATAGCCATAAAAAGCCTTGAAACTTTTGGAATTGATGTATCACAGCTTTCTAAACTTGCAGGCATGAATTATATCAACGGGCAAAACACAGTTACTTTCTTTGGCGGATTTTTTTACAATATTACATAATAATTTAAAATATTTTAGGCGGTTTTTATGAATAACACGGCTGAATTAACCATTAACGATAAAATAAATTTGCATGTGCCGATAGGAACACTCCTTTCAGACGCACTTGTTTTGCACGGCGCACAACAAGTTGACAATTTTAATTTAGCCTTGCCGCCAATGCCATGCGGTGGCATAAAAAAATGCGTAAAATGCCGTGTAAAAGCAAGTGGCAATTTATCTAAAATGTGCGAAGATGAAAAAAACGCACTATCCCAACAAGAACTAAATGATAATATTCGCCTTGCATGTTTTTGCACCGTCCTGGGCGATTGCAAAATTATTTTAAACGATGCTATTAAATCTAAAATAAAATCGGACGGTATTTTGCCTGAATTTGAAAAAGAACCTTTGTTTGAAAATTACGGCATAGCGTTTGATATTGGCACTACCACGCTTGCGGCGCATTTATACAGTAAAGAGACTTTGCTATCAAAAACCACAAGCGCAAACCCGCAAGTACAATACGGCGCTGATGTTATCACCAGAATTTCTTATGCGCTTGAAAGCGAGCAAAACACAAAAGAAATTGCAAATTGCTTAAAAAACAAAATGAATGACATGCTTCAAATTTTGTGTGACAACGCAAGTATTTCAGCTTTACAGGTAGATTTTGCCGTAATTGTAGGCAACACAACAATGCTTTATTTGCTTAATGAGCGAAATGCCTATTGTTTATCACGCGCACCTTTTGAGGCGGATTTTTTATTCGATGATAATGCCAGCGCAAAAGAACTTGGCCTTATAATCCAAAATGCAAAAATTTACTTCCCACCGTGTATTTCTGCATTTGTGGGCGCAGATATCACATGCTCTGTTTTGGCAAGTGACATGTGCAAACACGACAGCACAAATTTACTTGTGGACATTGGCACCAACGGCGAAATTGCACTTTGGCAAAACAATAATTTGCTTTGTTGTTCAACTGCGGCAGGCCCGGCCTGTGAGGGTTCGGGCATTAAAATGGGCATGAACGGTGGCACAGGTGTAATTGACCATGTTTTTGTTAATGATGGCGAAATAAGCGCACATGTGATAGGCGAAACAAACGCCATAGGCATTTGCGGAAGCGGTGTTATCGACGCTATATCATGCCTTTTAAATGTAGAAGAAATTGATGAAACAGGCTTTATGGAAAATGATGAAGCAATTATTTTGCAGCCTGTTATCATAACACAAAAAGATGTACGCTTAATTCAATTGGCTAAAAGCGCAATTTGTGCCGGAATTGAAACAATGCTTGAAGAAAAAAACTTGAATTTTGATGACCTTGAAAATTTTTATGTCGCAGGTGGTTTTGGAAGTTATTTAAACATCGAAAGTGCCGCACACATAGGGCTTGTTCCAAAAGCAGCCCCAAAAAAAGCAAAAGTTTTAGGCAATGCCGCATTAATGGGCGCATGTGCCATTTTGCTTTCAAAACAAATGCAACAAAACGCTTTGCAAATTGTAAAAAAAGCAAAAGCAATAGATTTATCTACTAGCAGTATTTTTACAGATAAATATACAAACGGTATGTTTTTTGATGTTTAATTTTTAGTTTCATCTGTGTTCTTATCTTTGCCACAAAAATTTTTTATAAATAAATACCGTTATAAAATCATAGTAATTTCCAAATGCAATATTTTTCATTTAAAAACATATTAATTCCATTGCAATTTTTAAATATATATATTATAATAGCTAAGGTGCTAAAGTATAAATTTTTTAATTACTTTATACTATTATAAAAAAATTTAATATATGATAAATAAGGGGAAACATGTTAAAATCATGTGCGGTCCCGCCACCGTGATGTGCCAAGCACTAAGCCGGAACACCATATTTGTCAATTACCTTTTATAGGCTTTGCCTATTTCTTCCACGATGAATGGAAGGTGGTTGTTTTTATTTTAAGTGTATTTTTATGCTTAAAATAATGTAAAATTACAACGCCTTTTCACATTGTGAAAGGGCGTTTTTTTCACATCGTTTTATTCTGTACTTTATGATTTAATATTTAAATTTAAGTTCAGTTTAATATATAATTAAAGGAGAAAAAGAAATGAATAAAAAAGTAATTCTTGCAATAGTTGGACTATTAGTTGTAGTTGCACTTGCAGCCGGCGTATATTTTTTATATGGTATGCCACAAACAACAGAAGGCGCAAAAGCTATCACGGTTGATGTTATTCTAGCTGACGGCACAACAGAGACATTCAGCTATAACACAGACGCTGAATTTTTAGGCGAAGTTTTACAAGATGACGGTTTAATTGATGGTGAAATGGGAGAGTTTGGCCTTTATGTTAAAACTGTAAATGACATAACTGTAGATGACGCAAATCAAGAATGGTGGATGCTTTCAAAGGGTGGCGAATCTACCACAACCAGTTTTGACACAACACCTATTGCAGACGGCGACGCATTTGAAATAACACTTGTTGTAGGATATTAAACAATGAAAACTACACGTCACATAGTTATTGCCGCATTGATGGCAACAATACTTGTTGTAAGTAAATACGCACTTGATGCCGTGCCAAATATCGAGCTTGTGAGCCTTTTTGTGATTATTTACGCACTTGAAATGCCCAAGCTTGCACTGCCTGCTATATCCGGCTATATGCTTTTATACGGGCTTATGAACGGGTTTGGTCTTTGGTGGTTTCCGCAAGTTTATATTTGGCCACTGCTTTACTTAATTGTGCGTGTGTTTCACAAAATTGACAACATTTGGTTTTGGGCGGTTATAAGCGGATTTTTCGGTTTATTTTACGGTGCACTATATGCAATTTCGTATTTATTTACCACAGGAATTTACGGCGCCTTAACTTGGTGGCTTGCCGGCATACCGTTCGATTTATTACATTGTGCAGGCAATTTTGTGACGTGTATTGTTTTGATGAAGCCTTTGCGTGCAATTATAAAAAAATGCATGGCTTCGATTAATATCACTTAATTTTATATATTTGCGTGTTATGTTTTAATTCTTATATACCTCAGCGAAAACGCCCATAAAGAAGTTAAATGAATTTCTTTATGGGCGCTTTTTTATTGTATTTTTCTTTACAAAATTGTGAAATAACGCTACAATATAACCATAAGAAGCAAATCATATCCGCTACATTGAAAGCGCAAATTTTTAACACTATTTTTTAACTATCTATAAATTAAATGCGCTGATGATAAGTATTTTTAGCTATTGCGATGTAAAAAGTAGGAACGATTTTATAATTTTTAAAATTAAGGAGCAGTAGGAACTGTAAGGTAATTTAACTTTACAAATATAATTTGCAAAAATATTGTCGGCGGAGACTCTGTGCCTATTTTTATTGATATCAGGGCGCATTTTAAATGAACAACACACGACAATAAATATTATAAATAAAACAATTAATTAAAATATGGAGTGAATTAAAACGAGCACACATAGTATTTACACATTTAAATGGAACGAAATGAGAAAACTATATATTGCAAAAGCCGAAAGAAAAGGCAGAACAACAGCTGAGGTAGAAGAAATAATCTTTTGGCTTACAGGCTACACTAAAGATGCGCTTGATGCTATGGATGATAATGTCGACATGACGACTTTTTTTGAAAACGCACCAAGCCTTAACCCAAATAGAGCACTTATAAAAGGCTCTGTTTGCGGCGTGAAAATTGAAACGATAGACGAGCCTATTATGAAAGAAATACGTTATCTTGACAAGCTTATCGACGAACTTGCAAAAGGCAAAACCATAGAAAAAATCTTGAGAAAATAGGAGATACAAAATTGATTATACGAAACGAAAGCAAAGAAGATTATAGAGAAGTAGAAGAACTGACAAGAGAAGCTTTTTGGAATGTTCAAGTGCCCGGTTGCAATGAACATTATTTGGTAAACCAAATGAGAACCCACGAAGATTTTTTGCCTCAGTTAGCATTCGTGATAGAGGTGGACGGTAAAATTGCAGCAAATGTAATGTATATTAAAACTAAGCTAATAGACGAAGACGGCAACGAGAAAAACATTTTGTCCTTTGGGCCCATCAGTGTTCACCCTGATTATCAACGAAACGGATATGGCAGAAAAATATTAGAACATTCCTTTGAAAAAGCACTTCAGCTTGGCTACGACACCGTTGTCATTTTAGGTTCACCGCACAATTATTTTTGCTATGGCTTTAAAAATGCTGTAAGGTTTAATATGAGTTTGCCCGATGGGTCTATACCTACAGGATTGCTTGTAAAAGAGCTTACTGACAATGTGCTGAAAGGCAAAAAGTGGACATTCCATGAGAGCTCTGTTCACCATATTGATGAGAGTAAATTTGAAGAATATGACAGCACATTTAAACCACGTAAAAAAGAATATTTGCCATCACAAGAGTTTTTTTACACATTTGTACGCTCTTTTGTCAAAGCAGATTTATAAAAAAATAATTTAAAGAAGGTAATTTCATGAGTAAGATAATAGTATTATTTGAAGTAAAGCCCACAAAAGAAGGCATGGAAAAATATTTAGAACTTGCTGCTATGCTAAAACCGATGCTTAGTGGAAGAGAGGGTTTTATCAGTGCCGAGCGATTTGCCAGCCTTAACGAAGAGGGCAAACTGCTTTCTATGAATGTGTGGGAAAGCGAAGATGCAATTGAAAAATGGCGCAATAATTTACAGCATAGAATGAGCCAAGCCGAGGGCAAAAACAAGCTTTTTGAAAATTATAAAATAACTGTTTGTAAAGCAATGCGCGAATACACCGACACAGATAGAGAAAATGCGCCAAGCGATTCAAACAAGCATTTACTATGATAATAAGTGCTACAAGGCGCACCGATATCCCCTCTTTTTATGGCGAGTGGTTCATAAATCGCTTAAAAGAAAAATATGTGCTCATTCAAAACCCTTATAATAACAACCGCTATTCAAAAGCTTATCTATCGTTAAACGATGTTGATATAATTGTGTTTTGGACCAAAAATCCGATACCTTTTTTGAAATATCTACCCGAGATTGACAGCATGGGTTATCCTTATTATTTCGAGTTTACGCTTACACCTTACGGCAAAAACACAGAGAGAAATTTGCCCGAAAAACAAATGCTGCTTGATGCCTTTGTAAGCCTTGCAAAAAAGCTTGGCAAGCACCGCATGGTGTGGCGATACGACCCAATAATTATTGATGATATTTACACGATAGAATATCATGCAAAACAATTTTCTTATATGGCAAACCGCCTTAAAAACAGCACCGAGCGCTGTGTTATCAGTTTTGTCGATAGTTATAAAAATGTGATGTCTCGCATGGGAAAAGACCCTGCCTATCTTATGACAAATCAAAATATATATAAAATTGCTGATGTTTTCTCTGCAATTGCAAAAGAAAACAATATAGAAATTTACACCTGTGCTGAAAAAATTGACCTTGAAAAGCACGGAATAAAACACGGTGCTTGTATTGATAAAAACATCATTGAGAAAATTTTAGAATGTAATATTATCGACAATAAAGACAAAAACCAACGCCCCGAATGCCTATGCCTTGAAAGCATCGACATCGGGACGTATAATTGCTGTGCAAACGGGTGTAATTATTGCTATGCGCTTCAAAGCGAGAAAACAGCACTTGCCAATATAAGCAGACATAATCCGCTGTCTCCTGTTCTCATCGGAGAAGTTGACTTAAACGCTATTGTAACCGAGCGAAAACGTGACAGTGTTATTATAAATCAATTGTCATTATTTTAAAAAAGGCTGTGCATTGCTGTGTTAATTTCATCGACACCCTTATACATAGCAAATATAGCGTTTTACCACCCTGTTAAATTCTCTTTATAATTTTCTCTTTAATTTACGAATACTTCTTATACAAAACATAAGTAATTTCCATAAAATAGTGCCTATTATAAATACAACTGCTCCTATGGCAACACCAACAACAAGCTCTAAAGCCGGTTCTAAATTTAGCCCTTCAATTCTAACTAATTCAACATAAGGTAGGCCTAATAGCAAAATCGAATCCAGATACTTTGCTAGTATTGCAATAATTGCAAAAGCGCCGCTAATCATAAATGCAACAGATGAAATTGCAAAAATTGGCACACAAATAACACTTAATAAAATAATTAATATATTAAATAATGTCTTTCCGCTAGATTTCTCATAATTTTCATCTTTCTTTTCGTTTGGTAAATTCTCTATATTGTTCATATAAATTCTCCTTTTTATATTTAAAATAATCCGTTATTTTTGTCAAAAATTTTGCCTGTTTTTAATATATTATCATAGTAAGCAAGTATTTGGCAAGTTTCTGTGTTTCATCTTTTGAATATCTCATCACGTTTTCACCCACTAGAGTGGACTGAAAACATTTTTTCTCTTTCCCAATTTGAAAACTTTACCAATGATTTCGATAATTACTATAACGATAATATTCCCTTTAGAGAAAATATTGTTAAGCTAAGTAATACAGTAAGATTGCTTATCCCAAGCAGTATCTTTGTATTGCTCATTATAGAAACACTTGCATCGTTTATTTACAAACCACCTATGCTTTTTATTATGGTTTTAAACCATTTTCAAGCACAGGTGGTTTTTACTTTTTTATAATTCTTTATAATTTTTCTGCCCAAACTGAGCCCTGGGTTTTATCATGTCTATTCAGCGCAAACAAAAAGCAATCGGCAGTGTTACACTGCCGATTGCTTTTATTCTTAATTATCTTTTTTGATTAGATGCAACTATAGCCTAAAGTTCCTTTACAATTAAAGTTTAACTAACTTTAAAAAGTAAATTAATATTTATCGCTGTTGTCGTAAATAATTTCAGCAGGTTCACTATATGAAATATCTTGATAAGAACTACTGCTCATTTCAGAAAAAGCATTCGAGCTTTTTTTAGCAGAATTTTTAAATTTAATATGCGATATCATTGATTTCATACGTGTAGCTTGTCCGTTAAGCTCTTCGCTTGCAGATGCGCTTTCTTCGCTTGTTGCAGAGTTAGTTTGTACAACTGCTGCAATTTGTTCTATGCCTATGCTTAATTGGTTAATGCTGCTTGCCTCTTCAATTGATGCATTTGCAAGGTTGCCGATAACCACAATTGCTCCGTTAACAAGCTCAACTGTTTTTTCCATGTTTTGTTCAACATCTTCTGCAAGTGTTGTACCGCGTTGCACGCTAGACATAGCATCTTCGATAAGCACTTTTGTTTGTTTTGCCGCTTGGTCAGATTTAGAAGCAAGGTTGCGAACTTCATCTGCAACAACAGCAAAGCCTTTGCCTGCTGTGCCGGCCCTTGCAGCTTCAACTGCCGCATTAAGTGCAAGAATATTTGTTTGGAACGCAATGTTTTCAATTGTATCCAAAATTTTGCCGATATCTGTTTGTCCAACAAGAATTTCGTCCATTGCACTGCGCATTTCTTTCATCAATGCATTGCTCTTATCAACTTGGTCTGCTGCTTCTTGCGAGCCTTCTCTTGCCTCTGTTGCCATTTTAACATTATCTTGCGCTCTAACGTCCATATCGTTAATTGTTGCAGCAAGTTCTTCAACGCTGCTGGCTTGCTCTGTTGCGCCTTGTGCCAAAGCTTGTGCGCCATTAGCTACTTGTTCTGCGCCGTTTGTAACTTGCTCGCTCATTTCGCTAATGTTTGCCATAATAGTATTTAAGTACTCAACAAGCTTGTCTAAATTTGTTTTAACCGGCACATAATCTCCAGGGTATGTGCCTTGTGTTGCCACTGTTAAATCGCCTTCGATAACTTTATCTATTATGCTTGACAGTTCTCCTATCATGCCTCTAATTCCAACTTGTGATTGCCTTACGCTTTCGCAAATTTCGCCAAGCTCATTTCCGCTTGAATATTCAACCGGGAATGATAAATCGCCGTTATTACTTGCAAGAACGCCCTCTTTTGCAATATTAATCGCTTTTGTGATGCGTGAAACTTGCTTAATTATCAAAATTACACCTAATAAAACAGCAACTAAAACAATAATTATTAACGCTATTACTAAAGTGTTTACTAAATTTGTAAGGGCATCTAATTCTAAATGGGTCATGTCATTTATCTTGTTATTTAAATCATGCCCTTTTTCGATGGCAATATTTAAACTTGGCGTGCACTCTTCTATAATTAGCCTTTGTGCAAGCTCATTATCGCCTTCACCCAGTGCTGCATAAATACCTGCAAACGCACCTTCCCATGCGTAAACAGCCGCTTGAAATTCTAAAGCTGCATCATCTTGTGTATAATTTGCCACTATAACTTCAAGTTGCTCGTTTAATTGATATATCTCTTGTTCAATTTGATCAAACCCTGCTTGATCATAGCCGGTTATGGCCATATTTCGAACATCAATAGCTATTTCTTGCACCAATAATTCACTATCGGTTATCGCTTGCACTCTTTCGCTCGCTGATAAGTTTTCTTCCACATATCTTCCACTTGTGTAATCCAACATTAAAACAGATAGTATGATTACCAGCAACATAACTATCATAACTCCGCCGTAGAGTACCATTAAACTTGTTTTTACTGACCAATCTTTAATGCCTTTCATTAAAAAACCTCCATATATTCAAATTATAGTGTATTCCTAATCGCCGTATTTTGAAAACGCGTTATCGGCGATGATCTTCCCGTCTTTTAATTTCACAACCCTTTGTCGAATAATGTCAACAAATTGCTTTGCATGAGTCGCCATAATTATTGTTACACCTTTACGGTTTAACTCCATTATCAAATTTAAAATATCCCATGTAGAATCTTTATCAAGCCCTACTGTTGGTTCATCAAGCACAAGAATATGTGGACTTGCCAAAAGCGCCCTTGCAAGCTCTATTCTTCTTCTCTCTCCTGAACTTAGCTCTTTCGCTTTTCTTTCTTTTACATTCAAAAGGCCAACCAGGCTAAGGGCTCTGTCAATTCTTTCGCTGTTTCTAATTTTTCCGTTTGCAATAACAGCAATCCTTTGCATACTTTCCTTAACTGTTTCTTCAAGCAACAAATACGAGCCTTGTGCAACTATTCCTATAACAAAACCACTGCTATGTTTTTCTTTAAAATGCTGTGCATGTAACTCGTTAATATACAAATTGCCTTTTTGCGGTATTCTTTCCCCTGTTATTACGCTAAGCAACGTAGATTTTCCCGCGCCACTAGAGCCGACAATGAAAACAAATTCACCTTGCTTTATATGTAAATTTACGTCACAAATGCCCTTTTTTTCGCTGTTGTTGTTATATACTGTAATATCTTCAAGGCGTATATCCGGCATTTGATGCTCCTAATCTTTATAAATGCTTTTGGGGCCGGCTATTCTTTTGCTAATTTGCCTGTCTTGCTCTTGCAAGCGAAAAAGCAAATCTTTATTGCGTTTAACTTGCTGTGCCAATGCTTGCGCTTGTGGCAAATCTGCTGTGCCTGTTTTTAAAATTTGCTTTAAGTCCTCGCCGTCTTGGCCTTTAAGTTCCCTGCATTGTTTATCCGATATTTTTTCATACTCTTTAAGCAGATTTATTTGCTCTTGACGCATGCTTAAAAACATACGCATACTAATCTCGTCACGTGTGTTTGCCACACTTGAAAGCTCGGTGGTTAAATCTCTAAGTTCGCTTAAAGCTGCATACATTTTTCGCTGTATATTAAGCGCTGCATTATAATTATTTTCACTAAGCATTAAGTTTCACCGCCAACGCTTTGTTCAATTGGCACGGTGGGTGGGCTTGCCAAAGCCGTTTTATCCGCCTGTTTAAAGCTATCCCTAAGTTCACAAACCATACCTTTAACCCTTGCGAGTTCTTCCATGTTTCTGCCGGTTTTAACCCTTGCAAGCTCGTAACAAAAATATTCATAAAGGCGTGAAAGGTCGGCACTTATTTGATATTTATGGTCTAGCGTTTCATTTAAATGCTTAATAATTCTTTCGGCTTTATCAATGCAAATTTCTGCCGCAGGATACTCTTGTTTTTCATACATAAGTTCCGCTTGCATTAATCGCTTAACAAGTTCGTCATAAAGCAAATTAAGAAGTTCACCTTGTGTCATAGTTAAAACAGCTTCTTCTTTATAATGTTTATATCCGCGCATTTCCATAAAATTTCTCCTTTCACAAATCTACATAAAGGCGCATGTTATGCATAATTTAATATGCACCTTTATGGTTGTAATTTTGCAAATTTTATTAATTAGCCTGTTGTTAGTCCCATCAATGCAGAACTTTGAGAGTTCATCTCATTTATAAGCATTTCAAGTTGTGTAAATTGATTTGTATAATAATCAATTTGGTTTGAAAGCTTATCTTGCCATGTTTCAATATCTTCATCAATATCATTCATTTTGTTTAACAAGGTGTTATCCAAAATTGATGTCGGTGCCAATAGTGAACCTGCACGCTCTACCAAAATGCCTTTTTGTGCTCCTGTTGTTGCGGCATACAAATCTATAACCTCGGTCATATTTGTCATGATGCCGTCATAAGATGAACCATCTTCAACTGATGCTGTAAACACTTCTTGAACGGTATCTATATCTGTTTCAATTGCTGTGCGAAGTTTTTCTTCGTTTATTGTAATTGTTGTTAAGCCGCTTTCATAATCGGTTGTAAGGCCGATATCCGCAAGCGCTTTATTGCTTGTTGTAAGCGAAGTTATTGCACTTGTCAATTTGCTGGAAAGCGCATTTAAATCGCTGTCCATATATAAAATGCCTGTTTTTGCATTTTCTTCAAAAGTTTCAATTTGCTTTTCGCTTAAGTCTGCCATATCGTCCTCGGTTAAAGGCTCGTATGGGTCTCCGCTTGAATTTGTAAGTGGAGCTGTGTTGTAAAGAGATTTGATGTCTTTGACCATTGCGTTGTAATCGTCTACCATCTCTTTAATTGCATCGTAAACTTTATCAACATCGTTAGTTTGCCTAAACTCAACTGCTTCACCACTCGCATCATAAATTTGCTCTGACGTTAAAGTTCCGTCAAGGATATCCGAGCTTTTAATGGTGTCTGTATATGTACCCTCGTTGAATGTATCTTTTAAAACCACTGTCATTCCGTCTAAATCAATATCATTAGAAGAACGTGCAAGCGTCATATTTGTTCCATTAACTGTAACGTTTAAAATTGCATCTTGGCCTTGTGTGAAAACACCGGATGTTCCAAAAAGCTCTTCGCCCATTCCACCAAGTTCAATTTTTCCGCCCTCGCCTGTTTCTTTTGCAGAAAAAACAAATTCGTTTGTAAGCTCTGAATAGCTGACTTTAACGCCTGCCTCATCGTTTGAATTTATAGCAAGAAGAACACTTTCAAGTGCTGTATCTTCGTCAAACTCACCAACGCTTACACCGTTTACTGTTAAATCATAATTTGTTAAGCCAAGTTCACCCAAAGTTGCACTTGTGTTTAAGCTTGTGGATAAATTGCCACTTTTGCCAAAGCCAAGCGCTTCGCCTTTAGATGCGCTTAATGAAAGTGTCGAGCCTTTAGCAGCAGCCGCAACAATTTCACCGTCGGCATTTTGTGTAAAGCTTACTTTACCTGTTCCGAAAGCGTTATCTAGCTCTGTTTGCATATTGCTTACAAAATTGTCTGCTGTCCAATCTTCATCAATTGTAATTGATTTAGATAAACCGTTTAATGTAAATTCAATAGAGCTACCTTTTAAGTAATCAACAGTGCTTACATCTTTTGTAAATGCAACACCTGCTGTATTTATTGTAGAAACATCGTCCTCGATATCTTCAAGGCCGAGTGTTTTTTCAAGCTCGCCCGTCGCACTTGTTATTGTGACGCTGTTACCTGCAGAAGATTTATCGCTAAAGCTTATAACGCCATCGCTACCAACAGAAACTTCAATGCGTTCACTTGCTGCATAAGAGTTGCCGCTTATGCTTATTGTTTCATCGGCCAATTTTTCTTCAATTGCTTTTTTTAGGCTTTCTGCGGAAATATTTCCGTCTGCATCCGGCTCTAAAATTTCAAGTTCATCAAAATCTATTGAAATATTGGTATTGCCGTATTTTAAGTTCAAGCTTCCCTCTAGTGTGCTTACAGTTGTGTCGCCACTTAAATCCACCGCATCGCCTGTCAAGATAACTTGACTTGCACTTTCGCTTGCACCTGTAGCGCTTGTAAGCGAGCTTGCCGAAACACGATATTGAGACGCTTTTGCAAGTTGAGAAACAGCGTTAATTATAATATCGCTGTTGCTTTGACCCGAAGCAGATATTGCCGAAGCAAACTCGCCTGCTGTTTCGGTGTTTATTGCACTTGTAAAAAATGAATTAGACGAAAGGTTTGTGTCCGATGTAAACGATGTATATTTTTCGCTAAATACCGAAAGATCGTCAATTACACCCCTCAGGCTGTCTTGTTGCCATTGCAACACAGTGCGATCTTGTTGATATCCACTTATTTTCAATTCATAACTTTGTACAAGGCCTTCAATCATAGCCTCTGTATCAAGGCCGCTGGCAAGACCTGTTATCATATTTGCTGACTGTGAGCCGTAAATACTGCTACTTGAACTTGAGCTCATCAAACTTGTAATTGATGCCATAAAAAACACTCCTTAATTTATAAAAACGTAATATTAAAACTGCGTTAATTCGATAAAATACAATGTTTTGCACATTTAATTGACATTTGCTATCTTTTTTTGTAATATAATAATATGAATCATTTTATAAACACTAACATATGTGCAAGAATTCATTCTCATAATTATTATATCGTCACATAAAGCAAAAAATTAATAGCAACAAATATGTTTTTAAAAATATTATTTTAACATAAGCGTCAAGACGCAGAACGGAGCATTTATGCAAACAAAAATAATCGCTGTAACTAACCAAAAAGGCGGAGTTGGCAAAACTACATCTGCGGCATCTATACTTGAGTGTTTACAAATTAGAGGAAAAAGGGTGCTTGGTATAGACTTAGACCCTCAGGGAAGTTTAAGCTTTAGTATGGGGCTTGATATTGAGCGTTGTCCCACTGTGTTTGATGTTTTTAAGGGCGAGCGAGATATCAATTCTTGTATTTCAAAAACCGAAACTTGCGATATGCTTGCTTCCAATATTTTATTATCTGCAGCAGAGCAAGAATTCACAAAAGCAGGGCGAGAATTCATGCTTAAAACGGCAATTTCTCAATTGGAAAATGAATATGATTTTATAATAATTGACACGCCTCCTGCTTTAAATGTTTTAACAGTTAATGCATATGTTGCAACAGACGGCTTAATAATCCCTATGGCGCCTGAAGTTTTAAGCCTTTTGGGTGTTTCGCAAATTAAAGATACCATAGAAAGTGTAAGGAATTTTTACAATTCTCGCTTACAGGTTTACGGCATATTGTTAAATAAATTCAACCCACGTTTAAACTTAAATAAAGAAGTACGTGACCTTGCAGGGCAAATAAGCACACAGCTTAACACAAAAGT
Organism: uncultured Bacteroides sp.; assembly: GCA_964369715.1. GTDB lineage: Bacteria > Bacillota > Clostridia > Oscillospirales > Ruminococcaceae > Ruthenibacterium. The sequence goes on from CAYJGV010000017.1 coordinate 27,934, forward strand.
ATTTGAAACTTTCATTCGACCAAGCGTTATGGTTGCAGAGGCACCGGCGCACGGCATGAGCATAATGTCTTATTCGCCGACATCAAAGCCGGCATTAGATTATGATAAATTTTGCGATGAACTTCTAGCGGATTTATTTAAAGAATCCGCCACTTCAAAAGGGGTGTAAATTATGGCTAAAAGAAATGTGAAAAGCAGTAAAACCGATCATGTTTTAAACATGCTTACAAGTGCTCCTCCCGAGGGTGAGGGTGCAGATAATTCTGCCGAATTACAAAAAAAATTAGTGCCACCGATAATTGAAGTTGCAAACACCAAAAACGAAGAGCTTTCGAATGCGATAGACAGCGCCTTGAAGCAAGAGCTTGAAGAGACAATCGAAACCCCTGAGGTATCGGCACAAGAGCAAACCGCAAGCGAGAACATCGAGCCTGCGCCCCAAGAAGAAGCATCGCCTTCAGCCGAAGCCGAAAGCGAGACACAAGCTTCAGCGGATACTGCTCAAGATGCAAACGAAGAAGCGGCAAGCAAAACGCAAGAAAACACTGTAGACGCAAAAGAAGCCACTGCGCCAACAGAACAAGCAGCACCGGCTTCTACCCAAACAACAGCCGAAGAAAAGCCACAAGAAAGCGCCCCTAGCTCTAACGATGCACAGCAAAAAGAACAAAAAAGCGCTGATGCGGCAAATAAAGATGAACACCCAGGCATTTTTGTAAATGTTATGGAAGAAATTGTTGATGAAATGGTTTTAGACTATATTAAAAAGTTTAAAACATGCAGTTGCAAAAGATGCCAAAGCGATATAAAAGCATTCGCTCTTTCAAACTTGCCATCAAAATATGTTGTTTTAACTCCCACAACAGTTGTACCTATGATGGGATTTTACAAATCTAAATTTGATACTCTTGCAAAAAGCAAATTGATTGTTGCTTGCAAGCTTGTTGGCGATAACCCCCGCCATGAAGGGTTTAGAAATAGTTATTAATAAAGCGAGAAAACGGCAGTGACGAAAATTTCGTCACTGCCGTTTATTATTTGAATTTTACAATTGTGTTTATGTTTAAAATAGCTTAGCATAGGTTAAAATAATAAAATTTAATTATGCTGTAAAATATAAATAATCTGTGTTTATCGCTTACACTTGGAATGACAGGGTGCGGCTTGCCTAGGGGAACGGATTCCTCGGCTACACTCGGAATGACAGGCGGCGGCTTGCCTAGGGGAACGGATTCCTCGCCTCGGCTCGGAATGACAGGGTGCGGAAACGGATTCCTCGGCTACGCTCGGAATGACAAGT
>CAYJGV010000018.1:0-27927 GCA_964369715.1 uncultured Bacteroides sp.
TGACGCCGATAGAAATCTTGCCCATTTGTCATAAAACGGGTTCGTATTACATCGGTTTGGCTAAGATGCTTTCTCATTTTACTCAAATTTACCTTTTTTGAAAAAGGCAATAATTCTTTTAAAAAAGCCCACTTTCTCTTCACTTATTGTATTTGTATTTAACTGCTGCGGTTGATTTTGAATTTGAGTAATTTCAAAATCATCTGCCAAAACATTATACATGTCACTTTGTGAATCAATAGGGATTTGTGCATCATCTCGCTTAATTTTTTCATAAGTTCCATCGGGATTCATTTCATATGCATTAACATTATCTTTTAACTGTAATTCTAAAGAATATTGGATTTTTTCAATTATATCTGTATCGGTTATATGCACACCTGCCTCAACTCGTCGCTGTGTATTCCTTGTTAAGAAATCGCCGGATGCAATATATACCCTTAAATTATTATCATTTCCAAAACTGTAAATTCGGCTGTGTTCTAAATATCTACCTATAACACTGCGCACTCTTACGTTCTCTGTAAGGCCCGGTAAACCTGCTTTAAAACAACAAATACCTCGAACAATCATTTCCACTTTTACGCCCGCAATAGATGCCTCGCTTATTTTTTCAATAATTTCTCTATCGCTTATCGAATTACATTTTATTATAATTCTGCCTTCTTTGCCCATTTTTTGCGTTTCAATTTCTTTATCCATTTCCTGCATTAAAATTGTTTTAAAATTTAATGGTGCAATTAAAAGCCTATTTGTATCCTGTGTTAAGCGTTCCATTGCTAAATCGTTAAAAACATTTGCAAGCTCTACCCCAACTGCTGCATCACATGTTATATATGATAAATCGGTGTATTGTTCTGATGTTTTCTCGTTGTAATTTCCTGTGCCTATTTGAGAAATATACTGTAATTCATTATTTACCTTTTTGGTGATTAAGCAAAGCTTAGAATGCACTTTGTAATCCCCAAAACCATAAATTACCGTGCAACCGGCTTCTTCCAAAACTTTCGAAAAATCTATATTGTTTTGTTCATCAAATCTTGCACGAAGCTCAACAATCGTGACAATTTCCTTGCCATTTTCCGCCGCAGTACAAAGTGCTTCGATTATTTTTGAATTAGATGCCACACGATAAAGTGTCATTTTAATCGACACTACATCAGGGTCGTATGCCGCCCTTATAAGCAGCGATAAAAACGGACGTATGCTTTGATAAGGATATTGCAAAAGTACATCTTTTTTTGTTGCTTCATTTGCAAGCCTGTAATCTTTATCCGGCAAAATTGGTCGCCTTGGTGGGTAAAACAATTCACTTTGTAGGTTTTGCGATATTTTCGCTGCCAGTTTAAAGCCTGCAGAAATTTCCATAGGCTTTGTTTGCTCAAAAACTTGTTCTTTTGGCAAAACAAGTTTTTCGCATAAATAATCTTTTATATTTTTACTTACGCCCTTATTAATTTGCAAACGAACCGCTGCAAGTTTACGTCTTTTTTTCAAAAGTTCGCTCATAATTTGCCTATAGTCTAAATCTTGGTCAAACATTGCATCATCAGCGGTTATATCGGCATTTCTGGTAACGCGAAAAACGCATTTTTCCTTAACTGCTTTTTTGCCAAAAACGTGGTCGGCATAATTCAAAATAATATCTTCAACAAATGCATATACCCAGCCGCCCTCTTTTGGCAAAATAATAATTTTACCAAATTGAGAACTTATCGGTATAATTCCAAAAGCAGTTTGCTCTGCACCTTTTTGCTCAAGAGTGGCGCCCAAATATATTTCGTTATTGCGCAAAAAAGGGAATGGATGACGCCTATCTATAATTTGCGGCGACAAAATTGGAAATAGCTCGTTTATAAAATATTTTTTCCAAAAGCTTATCTCACTTTTATCCAGTTTTTTAAAATTAACCCTTTGATATCCGCAATGCGATAATTTTTTTGTTAATTTTTCAAATGCATCATCAGAAATCATTTGCAAATCGGCAACACGTGGCATAATTGCATCTAATTGTTGCTGTGGTGTCATACGTGTTTTGTTCTCTTTTACAAGTGCAAATTCTTGAATTAGCGTTCTATCGTAAAGCGAGCCAACTCTAACCATAAAAAACTCATCCAAATTGCTACCATATATCGATAAAAATTTGATGCGTTCTGCAAGAGGCACACTATTATCCAAAGATAAATTCAGCACTCTCTTATTAAATTCAAGCCAACTCAGTTCCCTGTTAATGAAAATATCTTGCTTTTGCGTTCCGCTCATTCTGACAACCTCTTCAAACTATAATATCGTTTTCAATTTTATCAAATATACTTTGTGAAATACCACTTACGTTCATTATGTCTTCAATTTGCTTAAAATTACCGTTAGAATTCCTATAATCAATAATAGCCTGTGCTCTTGTTTCGCCAATTTGTTCAAGACAAATTAGCTCTGCAATTACAGCAGTATTTATATTAATTTTATCTTCATCATCGATAATTTCAATATTATCTTCTTGTGTATTTACAATTTCGTTCAAGCTTAATTGTGAAAAACTAAACCCACTCGGAAATTGATACACCACAGTTAGTATAATTATCACAAGAAAAATCACAAAGCATGCCAAATAAATTAGCTTATTGATAATTACACCCCATCTCGATAATTAACAAACACTAATTACATAAAATTTTAGCATTTTATGTAATTTAAAGCAATATAATTTATTAAAATTTTACATAAAAAATTTATATTAAATGATGATTCTATGTAAAATTTATGTAAAATTTACGTAAAACACAAGACATTTAATTTATGATGTAAAAATAAATTAACACAATAGCGCCAACTATTATTCGGTAATATCCAAACACTTTAAAATCATGTCGTTTTACATAATCCATTAAAAAGCGTATAGCTATCATAGAAACTACAAATGCACTTATCATTCCGCTAACTAAAATTGCTATTTCCATGCCAGTGAAAATAAAACCGAAGTTTAAAACTTTTAATAAACTTGCCCCAAACATTACAGGCACCGCCAAATAAAATGTGAATTGTGCGGCTGTTTGCCTGCTTGCGCCTAAAATAAGTGCACCGATAATTGTAGCACCGCTTCGGCTTGTTCCCGGAACTAAGCTTAAAACTTGAAACAATCCTATGCCCAAAGCCATTTGATAGCTTATTTGTGCAATTGAATTTACTTTAAACTTTTTACCCTTATATATTTTTTCAACAATTATAAAAATTATACCGTAAAGTATAAGCATTAGTGCAACCACAAGCGGATTATGAAAATTTTCTGTCATAAAATCGTCAAACAAAAGCCCCATAACCATTACAGGTAAAATGGCAACAAGCACCTTGCTCCACATAACCCATACATCTTTTTTGCAATGTTTTTCAATCAAATTCGTCCCGTTTTTATTATTGCAAAACGGCCAAAGTGAATTCCAAAAAAGCACCACAACGGCGATAATTGCGCCCAATTGAATTACAACATCAAACATTTCATTAAATTGCTGGCTTACATTCATCGGAAATATGCTTTGAACTAATATTAAATGGCCCGTGCTTGAAACCGGCAACCATTCGGTTATGCCCTCAACTACACCTAAAATTATGGCTTTAATTATGTCAATCATTAATAAAATATATCTCTCTTTCATTATTGCATTAGCGCTTAATATTAAAATTCATTTGATAGCAAAACAAATTTAGTTAAAACTAATCACAATAGTTTATTTTATAAATTTAAATCGAGCTCTACCGGACAATGGTCACTGCCGAAAATATCGCTGTGAATTGACGCACTTTGGATATTTTCTTTAATTTGTTCGCCCACTATGAAATAATCGATGCGCCATCCCGCATTATTCGCTCTTGCGTTTCGCATATAGCTCCACCATGTGTAAGCACCTGTTTCATCAGGGTGTAAATGTCTGAATGTATCCACAAAACCGCTTTGCAAAAGCTGTGTCATTTTATTGCGTTCCTCATCGGAGAACCCTGCATTTTTTCTGTTTGTTTTTGGGTTTTTTAGGTCGATTTCATTATGAGCGACGTTTAAATCCCCACAATAAACCACCGGTTTAATTTTATTAAGCTCGCACAGATATGCTCTTAAGTCATCTTCCCATTGCATTCTGTAATCCAGCCTTGCAAGTTCGTTTTGACTGTTGGGTGTGTATACATTTACTAAGTAAAATTTTTCAAATTCAAGCGTAATTGCCCTACCCTCGTGCGAATGCGCTTCGATGTCGATGCCATATTTAACACTAATTGGCATTATTTTTGTGAAAATAGCAGTGCCGGAATATCCTTTTTTTACAGCACTGTTCCAATATTGATAATAACCCTCGGGGTTAAATTCAGCTTGACCTTCTTGCATTTTTGTCTCTTGAAGGCAAAACATGTCCGCATTTATTTCGTTGAATTTTTCCAAAAAGCCTTTTGAAAGTGCACTGCGAAAACCATTTACATTCCATGATATTAATTTCATTATAAATCCTTTCAAGCATAAAGCTTACATTATTATATATGTTAATATTCCTAAAATTATGCAAAAAGAAATATAGAACAGCATTCCCGGATTTGAAAATGCAGCACCCATATATTTTGGTGGCAATTGAACCCTTGCGCCATTAAGCACAATTTTTTTATTAAATATACTATACATAAAAATCCCCGACCCAAGCACAATATTTACATAAATAAAAATTGTTAACGCAATGGATAATATCTCGTTTTCCAAAGAAAAATAAGACACCACAGTGCCGACAAAATTAATCAACATATGCAATAAAATGGGATAAATTATTTTACCTGTGCGACAATAAATATACGCAAGTATCATGCCAAGTGCCGTTGCATAAAACAATTGTGCCAAATTAGTGTGAAAAAGCCCGAATAAAATTCCACTGGTAATGATAAACACTTTATCACCCAAAGGGCCTATTTTGTTGCAAAGCATTTTTCTAAATATTATTTCTTCACCAATAGGTGCAACAATGCAGATGAAAAATGATGCCCATAGTATTCCGCTTCCCTCCAGCATTGATTCTATCGGGTTTTCCATGCTTGTGCCTGTCAGCAACGTGATTATTTCTTGAATAAAAACAGTGACAAAATTGAAAAAATATGTTGCGCCAAAGCTTACAATTGCAATTAAAACTGCATTAATTAATTTAACACGCTGCACTTTTGGCTTATATTCTTTTATAGGCAGTAAAATGCCAAAAATCAAGCAGAACAACGGCAAACACACCGCATAAATGGGTATATAGCTTACAAGCCACATATAATAATTTTCGTTTACTATTTGTGGAAAAACTAGCGACACTACGCCGGCAAAAACGCTTTGAGTTAAATACATGAACATCAAGAACAGAAAATACGCTATACCTACCCTTGACATTACTTTTTTGAATGTTTTTATATGCATAAAAATCTCCGATTAAATTTATTTAAAATTCTATTTAAATATTATTATAACATTAAACACATAATATAGTAAAATGTTTTTGAATAAATTTATGAAATTTCGTATTTTTTTTATTATATTATTTAAATTATGTCTATATCTAATTTATCTGGATTTATTTTAAATTTTTAAAAGCCCAAAACCAATATATTATATGATTAATTAATTTTTCATTGTAATTTTACAAATAAAATCATATTAAGGCTTTAATTTTATATTTTTATATGATATTATTTTTATTATAACAATTTAATATTAATCTAATACAAAATAGATATAAAAGGAGAAAAAAATGTATAAAGTTAATGATGAATTACTGTCAAAATATGCTGAGTTTGCCGTTCGTGTTGGGGCAAACCCTCAACCGGAGCAAACCTTAATTATCCGCGCACCTATCGAGGCGGCACATTTTGCTCGCCTTTGCACAACCGTGGCTTATGCTGTTGGTGTAAAAGAAGTTGTTGTTCATTATTCCGATGAAAAGTTATCGAGAATTCAAATGCAATACACTGATGTTGAGGTTCTTGAAGACGTAAAACCTTGGCAAGTTAACCGTTTTTTAGAATATGTTGAAACTGAGGGCAGCGCCTGCATTTTAAACATTATTTCAAGAGACCCTGAAATTTACAAGGGGCTTGATTCAGATAAAATTGACAGGGCAAACACAGCGGCTTCAAAAGCACTTAAGCCGTTTCGCAATTACACATTAAGCGATAAAATTCAATGGTCTATTGTTGCAATTCCGGGTGCTGCGTGGGCAAAAAAAGTTTTCCCTAATGACAGCGAAGATTTAGCCATTGAAAAACTATGGAATGCAATTTTCAGCGTTTGCCGTGTTAACGAGCCTGATATCGTATCGGCGTGGAAAGAGCATTCAAACAAATTAAAAATGTACAAAGAAAAATTAAACGAATATGATTTTGCAAGCGTGCATTTATCAAGTGCAAACGGCACAAATTTAACCATTGGGCTTGCAGACACTGCCATTTGGGACGGCGGCAGCAGTATAAGCGAAAAAAATTACGAATTCATGCCAAATATTCCGACAGAGGAAGTTTTTACAGCTCCTCATAAAGACAGAGTTAACGGCATAGTTTACGGCACAAAACCTTATGTTTACAACGGCAATTTAATCGAAGATTTCCGTGTTACTTTCAAAGATGGTTTAGTTGTTGATCATGATGCAAGAGTGGGCAAAGAGCTTTTAGGTCAACTGCTTGACACCGATGAAGGTGCACGCCGCATTGGTGAAATTGCACTTGTACCTGCAACAAGCCCTGTTAACACAAGCGGCATTTTATTTTACAACACTTTATTTGATGAAAATGCTGCTTGCCATATAGCATTTGGCGAGGGATATCCCGGCACAATTGTTGGTGGTAACGAAATGAATCAAGAGCAATTGCTTGAAAAAGGTGTGAACCATAGCTTAGTTCACGAAGATGTTATGGTGGGTTCGGCAGATATGACAATTACAGGCATAAAAAAAGATGGCGAAACAGTAAAATTGTTTGAAAACGGAGTTTGGGCTTTTTAATTAAGGCATAATTTATTATAATAGACGTAATAAAACACTGACATTGATAAAACAATAAGCTGACACTTTTTCAGTGTCAGCTTGTTGTTTTTTAATTGTAGTTTATATTATGCGAAGAATAAGCATAATATAAATCGGCATGTGGGCACTCCGTTGCCCACGCCAATAAAATCGCCTCTGCGAGGATATAAATAATCGGAATGAATGTAGATTATTTATAAATCTATATAATAATCCATAGTATCAAAGGCCGTTAAACCCTTAAAGCCATATTTTTTATAAAAGTGTGTTCCTTGCTTTGTTGACCATAGCCAAATATAGTTTATATCTTGTGATTCTACTTCCTCTACTAATTTATCTAACAAAATTGTGCTAATCCCTTTTCTTCTATACTCCGGCATAGTATATACATTAGTTATATAAGCTCTCATGCCTTTTTTTAAACTAAACGAAGGCGGATATTGTTGAAAAATCACTGAACTTGTTGCTACGACATTGCCATTTTCTTCTGCAAGCATTACAACAATAGTTTTATTTAACTCTGTAGTAAAATAGTCCTTTAATTCCGTTTTAATATCAGTTGGCGTTGTCGCAGCTTCTTCTATCAAAAGATTAATTCTCATATCTATTATGCTTTCAATATCTTCTTCTGTTGCTTTTCTGTAAATCATAAATCATTCTCTATTTCTATTATGTAAATAATGGGTGTTTACCCTTTCCTGTCATTCCGAGTGTAGCGATAAGCACCGCAGTGCAATGCAAGCGAGCAACCGCCGTAAGGCGGCTCTTAGCGAGTCGTAGGAATCCGTCTCCATTTTTTAGGTTTGCTATAATTGCGATTCTTCGTCGTGCCTCCTCAGAATGACACAACCGCTATGATACACCTAATAGGAGGTGTTGACAAAGTCGCCTTCGCAAAAAGCGTCGGCAAAATTTTCGCCATATGTCACAAAAATGCTCATTAATACATACAGTATTGCTTGCGCTTTTTGTTTAATCTGGCATAAATTTTGCTCTAGTTTTTGCAAAGTCTTTGTTTGTCAACGCCTCCTAATATGCATACCCTTTAGCACAATTGTCTATGTTTAAATTCTTTCATCTAACGGTGCATCTAACGGCAAAATTTCCTTTTTGTAAAGTTTTGCATAAAACGACAATGATAATACAATTGCCATAATTTCTGCAAGTGGGAATGAAAACCATATAGCGTGAAGACCAAAAAATGTTGCCAACAGCCATGCACATGGCAAAAGTACAATTATTTGCCTTGCAAAGCTTATCCATAAACTTAGCATTCCATGACCAAGTGCTTGGAAAACACTTGAGAACATAATTGCAAAATTAGCAGGAATAAAACAAATGCTTAATATCCTAAGTGCTGGTATGCCTATTTCAAGCATCTCTTCGGACGCATCAAACATAAGCAGTAACTCTTTTGTGAAAATCATGAAAATCAACATGCCCAGTGTCATAATTATCACGCCAATAATTAACGAAGATTTTATAACATCAACAATTCTTTTTCTGTTTCTTGCACCAAAATTAAAGCCTACTATAGGGACAAGTGAATTTACAACAGCAAAAAGCGGCATGAAAACAAAACTTAATAATTTAAAGTATATGCCAAACACCGCAACAGCTGTACCTGAAAAACCTGTTAAGATTTGATTAAAGAAAAACACCATAACACTACCAATGCTTTGCATAACTATGCTTGGAAAACCTATTTTATATATTTCGATAACAGCATTTAATTCTAATTTAAATTTTTTAATGCTTAACTTAATTTCATTATTAAATTTTTGGTTTAATACCAAACATAGTGTCATTCCGCACCACTGCCCTATTACAGTCGCATACGCTGCGCCTGCTATTCCAAGTTCAGGTGCACCGAAAAGGCCAAAAATTAAGATAGGGTCAAGGACTATATTTACAACGGCACCGGTTGTTTGCGCTATCATTTGATAAGTGGTTTTGCCTGTAGCTTGAAGCACACGCTCCATTGTAATTTGCATAAATATGCCAAAAGATAAAATTAAACATATTGACATATAGCTTATGCCACTTGCAATTACTTCGGGATTATCTGAGGATACTTCCATAAAAGCCCTGCTGCCAAAAAGCCCGAAAACAGCAAAAACAACCCAGCTTAAAAAAGCCAATATAACGCCATTATGCACAATTGTTACAGCTTCTTCTTTTCTTCCCTCTCCAAGCCTACGTGACATTATCGCATTCATACCTATAGATGTGCCCACTGCAACAGCTATCATTAAGTTTTGCACAGGAAAAACAAGGCTTACCGCTGTAAGTGATTCCTCGCCTAGCCTTGCCACAAAAATGCTATCCACAATATTATACATTGCTTGCACAAGCATACTGAACATCAATGGCACAGACATGCTAATTATCAATTTATTAATGGGTTTACTTCCCAATGGGTTTTGCATTGTATTTTGATTTTCAGCCATTTTTACTCCTTATATTTTGTTTTGAAGCCTAATATCATCACCACAGAAAGTTAATACTTCACAATTACCCAAAAGCCTTGATACTATTTTTTCTGTATACCTTCTGCGCAAATTTGCATCATCCACAATATTACTTGTGTAAATTGTGGGCATTGTGCGAGAATTTACAAGGCTGTAAAGGCAAGAGCTTATATACGGTGAAATATATTCAGTTCCAAGGTCGTCTAAAATTAAAAGTTGCGCATCTTGCATACTTTGTAAGGTTTCGCCGTCTTTAAAAGCAAAACGCTCTTTTTCAATACGCTCGAATGCATCTTGTGCACTTACATAAACTACGTCATAACCTTTTTCAAGTGCGACATTGGCAATTGAAAGTGCAAGGTGAGTTTTACCAAGCCCAGCAAAACCACACATGTATAAATTTGTATTTTTAAGCCCAAAATTTTCGGCATATGCTTTACAATATTCATACAATTGTCCCATGTGCTCCCTTGCGCTAATTCCATGCTCGGGTAAATAGGTCGTTGGGTATTTGTTAATATCAAAATCTTTAAAACTGCACAGCGAAAGTGGCGACTTTTTATTAAGCTCATCTCTGCGCATAGTTTTTGTAAGCTCGTGCACACATTTGCAGTATTTTCCGTTTGAAATCCCTGTATCATTACAGTTTTTACACTCGTATTCTATTACAAGTAATGCACTTTCAAAATCGTTTTCTTTTAGCAATTTTTCGCGTTTTTCATCCAATTGCTTTGCTTTTAAAAGCAATTGGTTTATTTCTTCTTTGCTCGCACCCATAACGCTTAACAGTGCCGCTTTTGCACAAAGCGCAGAGCTTTCACTTTGCATTTCTTTTATTTGCGGCAGTTTTTCTTGCGCCTCTTGCGCCTTTGCAGATGCTTTTGCATGTGCTTTTTGCCGCCTTGTGGCTATGATATTTTTAGCATTTTGAAACAATTCTTCGTTTGTCATTTAAAGCTCCATTTCGTTTTTATGCCGTGCTTATGATAATATTTTCATCAATATTTTAACGTTATTACGCTATTATTTTTTAAAAACAGGTGCTTTTCTTATTGCACCGCTTAAAACATTTTTCGCATTTGGGTTTGAAACTTCTAAATTTTGCATTTTATCAGCAGAACTTTGAATTACATCTTTTAAAGTTTTATAACCTTCTTCATTCCATCTTTTTAAGATACCATTGACATATCTTATGGTTTTGCGCTCGCCTGCATGTGCCAGCGCCTCGGCAATCATTTTTTCATCATAGCCGTAAACCTCAAACCATTCGCATATCATATTGCTTTCTGCTTTGTTAACTTTTGTTACATTTTTATCGAAAACAACAAGTGCTCTTTTTGTATATTCTTCACATTGAATTAATGTGTTTAAGTAATGTTCTGCTGCACTGCCTGTGTTTATGCCCTCTCTTTGCCATGAAAGCAGTGCTCTTTCGACATATCTTGCGCTTGTTTTGCCTTGCGAGGCAAAATGTGCAACCCCAAGCAAAATCATGTCTATGGGCATAGCATCGCACAAATACATAGATACAAAAATATTGCAATCACCCTGTGTGACTATTTTGCCCATTAATCGCTGGCACTCTTGCAATAAAAAAGCTATTTTTTCGTTTTCACTTGCCGCTTGTGCAACTTGCGCTGTAGTTAAATGAACACGCTTTGTTTGTTTAATTTCATTTTTTTCGTTACATTCTTTGCTATCGTTTTCAAAATCATTTTCGATTAAACCTGCACCGCTCCAAAATAATAGTGCTTTATTTATTTGCTCTTTGTCTTTTATTCTTAAATTTGTCGCTATTTCATCAATATTACAATTACGTGTCGAAATTATATATAGCGCAATTCTTATCCAATCGTCTTGCGTGTTTGCAAGGCGGTCGAAAACTACTTTCGGCACTTGCTGTGAATCGCCGTTGTTTTTGCATAAAATATAAGCCAATTTTCTCCCCCTTACAAAATATGTGCATAAAAATAAAGGGAATGACGCCCTCACAGCCCTTAAAACGTTGTAATATCATAATCGATTTACGGGACGTGTCGGGGACGTCGCCCCCTAATAATTTATTCATCTTTATTTACAAAGCATAATCTAGTTTGCTGGTATTAATCTTTAGCAAGTGCTCTATCAAGCCAAATTGCGCCGATATCTAAAGCATTGTAAAGCCCTACTTTATCGCTTTGCTTCACCATGCGTTCTATTGGTGAAAGGCTTGTGTCTGTTGAGAGCAATGTAACATGAATACGGTTTGCCATAGTTTTTCCGTTTTCTTCTGTGGTGGTTAAAACTTGCATAAAAATTACATATGGATCGTTTAAATCACCATAGTAAATATCATTTTTAGAGCGCACTAAAGGACGCCCTTTGTACATAAGGTTTGGTTTAAATGCCATTGATTAAAGTTCTCCTTTTAAATTGCGACCGAAATATCAGTCCGTCAAATAATTTCTTAACAGCGCTTGAAGCAAATCATCTCTGTCAATTTTACGAATATTAGAGCGCGCACCTTGATAAGTTGTGATATAGGTTGGGTCTTCTGAAAGAATATATCCAACAATTTGATTAATGGGGTTGTATCCTTTTTCTTTAAGTGCCCTGTATACGTCTGTTAAAATCATCCTAATTTCGCGGTCTCTGTCATCATGCAAAGAAAATACAGCTGTTTGTTCATTCATTTTTATATTCCCCCCGATTATCAATAAAATATTTTAAACTGTAAAATTCAAAATTATTACATAAGTAATAATATATTTATATGTATATTGTACAATATCTTTTAACAATATGCAAGTAAAAAACTTCATTTAATTGTAAACAAACTATTTCTTAATATGATACTGGATTTTTTTAAAATTAAGGTGTATACTTTTATATGAAATAAATTTTTTGGCGGTGATGAATGTGATTTACGGCATAGGAATTGACAATGTTGAAATAAAGCGCATTGAAAAAAGCATACAAAGCGAACATTTTTTAAAAAGAGTTTTTGGTGATAAAGAACTTGTTTTTTTAAAAGCAAAAAAAAATCATATTTGCAGTGCTGCAGCAAATTTTGCCGCTAAAGAAGCCTTTGGCAAGGCACTTAAAACGGGCATATGCAGTGGAAATTTTAAACTTTGCGATGTGCAAATTTTAAGAGCACAAAACGGCGAACCATATTATTATTTCACAAACGAAGCCTTGAATATAATGAACAGTAATAATTTAAAAGCACATTTAAGTTTAACCCATGACGGCGGAATTGCAAGTGCATTTGTCGTTTTGGAAACAATATAAAATCCAATTACGAAAGGGAATTTTTATGATTACTCCACAAGACATTAAAAACAACAAATCAATACAGACTTATATCGAAAAAGCCGACGAAGCGTTAAAATCGCTTGGATACACCGAACACAGCTATGCGCATGTTACAAGAACAGCACATTTTGCTGAAAAAGTTTTAACCGATTTAGGCTATGATAAACGCACGTGCGAGCTTGCATGGATTGCCGGATATATGCATGATATAGGAAATGTTATCAACCGAATTGACCATGCGCAAAGTGGTGCTGTAATGGCGTTTAGGATACTTGATAAGCTTGGCATGCCTCCTGCTGAAATTGCAACGGTTTGCAGTGCAATTGGAAATCATGATGAAAGCACAGCCTACCCTGTAAATGCTGTTGCCGCCGCCTTGATTTTGTCCGACAAAACCGATGTTCGTCGTTCTAGGGTGCGCAATGAAGACAGCCTTAGCAACGACATACACGACAGAGTGAACTATGCCGTTGAAAAGGCAACAACTTATTTAAGTGAAGAGCACGATTGTATTGTGTTAGATTTAAAAATAGACACAAACATTTCACCTGTTTTAGATTATTTTGAGATATTTTTAGACCGTATGTTGCTTTGCCGTAAGGCGGCAGTCGAGCTTGGTCTTACATTCAAACTTATAATAAATGGGCAAGTTTTGGTTTAATTTATAAAAATTTTCGTTTTGATGTTTAAAAGTGTAATTTTAGAGCAAAAATAACTGTAAGACGTTATAGAGCTGTTTTATCAGATGTATGATATAGATGCTTTAGCACATGCAAACAAATGCATTGACAGCTCTTTCACTAATCACTTTTAATCAAACGGAGATTTTTATGGAAATTAAACGTGGCGAAATATTTTATGCCGATTTAAGCCCTGTCACAGGCTCGGAGCAAGGCGGTGTTAGGCCTGTACTTATTGTGCAAAACGATGTTGGAAACAGACACAGCCCAACTGTTATTGCAGCGGCTATTACGTCTAAGCAGGATAGGACAGGTTTGCCCACACACATTGGCTTAAAGGCAGGACAAGCAGGGCTGCCAAAAGACAGCGTTGTGCTTTTAGAGCAAATTCGAACTTTGGATAAAAACCGCTTAAAAGAGCGAGCAGGGCAAATTCCGCAAGAAGTTCAACAGCAAGTTAATGAAGCGCTAGGAATTAGCGTTGGGCTCACAACATTGTAAAGTTGTGAGCCCTTGTTTTGTATTAATTCTTATTGAGCTGCAAAAACATCGACAAATCACATAAAAATACATGCAATTAACATAGTAGTTTTTTTGTAAAAATACACATATAATCACAATAACAAAACCATGATATGTTTCAACTTGTATTTTTCTACAAAATATATTTTATTCCCCTAAAAAATCTTGCAATAATACAAATTTTCATGTATTATATTATATGAAATATTATAAAATTAATTGTAGCTATTGCCATAAAGTTTTAAGGCAGTGCTCACAAAAGGTGGAGTTTATGAGTAAATTTATATTTGTTACCGGTGGTGTTGTTTCCGGCATCGGCAAAGGCATTACCGCGGCAAGTTTAGGGCGTTTATTAAAGCAAAGAGGGCTAAAAGTTTCTGCCCAAAAGCTTGACCCTTATATGAATGTTGACCCTGGCACAATGAGCCCTTTTCAACATGGCGAAGTTTTTGTAACTGATGACGGTGCGGAAACCGACCTTGACCTTGGACATTACGAGCGCTTTATAGATGAAAACTTGACAAAATTTTCAAACCTTACCTCCGGCAAGGTTTATTATTCTGTTTTAACAAGAGAGCGCAACGGCGGCTATCTTGGTGAAACTGTTCAAGTTATACCTCACATCACAAACGAGATTAAGGCGTTTATTTATTCAGGTGCAAAAAAATCTGAAGCAGATGTATTTATCACTGAAATCGGCGGCACAATAGGCGATATTGAAAGCCAACCTTTTTTAGAGGCAATACGTCAAGTTTCGCTTGAAGTAGGGCGTGAAAACTGCCTTTTCGTGCATGTTACACTTATACCTTATTTAAAAGGTTCAGGCGAACATAAATCCAAACCCACACAACACAGTGTTAAAGAATTACAAGCGACAGGGATTTCTCCTGATATAATAATTGCACGTGCGGACGAGCCTTTGAGTGGCGGAATAAAAGAAAAAATCAGCCTGTTTTGCAATGTTCAGCCCGATTGTGTTATTGAAAATTTAACACTTGGCAGCCTTTACGAAGCACCTTTAATGCTGCACCAAAACGGCCTTGATGAAGTTGCATGCCGTGGTTTAAATTTGGATTGTCGCACAGCAGATTTAACCGAATGGCGCAATATGGTGGAAAAAATTAAAGGGCGTGATAAATCCGTTACCATAGCTATCGTGGGTAAATATGTACAATTACACGATGCATATATGTCTGTCATGGAAAGTTTGTACCATGCCGGATATGACAAAAGCACCACTGTAAATATAAAATGGGTAGACAGTGAAAAAGTAACAGCACTTAATTGTGCACAAGCACTTTCAGGTATACATGGTATGGTTATCCCCGGCGGTTTTGGGCACAGAGGCATTGAAGGAAAAATAGAAGCATGCCGCTACGCTAGAGAAAACGATATACCATTTTTGGGCATTTGCCTTGGTATGCAAGTAGCTGTAATTGAGTTTGCAAGGAATGTTGCAGGGCTTTCAGGTGCAAATTCAGGCGAATTTGACGAAAACTGTGCACATCCTGTCATTGATATAATGGAAGACCAAAAGAGCATTACCGACAAAGGCGGCACAATGAGGCTTGGCGCATATCCATGTAAATTAGCAGCCGGAACAAAGCTTAACATGCTTTATGGTGCAAAAGATATTTCAGAGCGTCATCGTCATCGTTATGAGTTCAATAATGCATATCGCGAACAATTAATGGCAAGTGGCCTTACAATTTGCGGCACATCGCCTGATGATAAATTAGTTGAAGCCGTTGAATTAAATGACAAAAGCTATTTTGTTGCGGCACAATTCCACCCTGAGTTTAAAAGCAGACCTAATAAACCTCACCCAATGTTCTTAGGCTTGGTTGATGCAGCACTTGTTTATTCCGAGCAATAATATCTAATTAAAGTTTACTCAATTTTTTCAAAAATTGCAGGTTCTTAGGGCAGAGCCTTAAGTCGTTTTCCGCAGAAAACTAAACCTTCTAAAGGTATTTAGACAGTAAATTATATAATTTAAATGCTGTGACAAATATGATTTGTCACAGCATTTTTTTATGCAATAATCATTAAATCACTTCTTATCTATCAATATTATTTCGCTTTCATAACTTGAGTTGCCATAGTTTGAACCAATATTGCAATTATTTATTGAAATTCTTGAACTGTCTTGCATTGTTTCACTTTGGCTTATCACGTTTGCAGCCGTGTTTCCTTCTTGAAATTTTATTATATTTATATTTGTATTTGAGTCAATTCCACTACTTTCACCGCATGTACAAGCATTTGTATTTGTATCTTCAATTATATTTGCACCTTCACTTGCCTCTTGTTTGCTTTTAGACACTTCAATAAATTCATCCTTTTTTTCTAACAATATTTTATATAAATGCTCGTTTGTGCCTACAGTGTTTTCTGCATCATTGTTTGCATTAACGTTTTGGCTTGTGCTTTGTATTGCCTCCTCATCTTTATTGCAGTATAAAATTTCATCAAACAATTCGTTATCAATGTCTAAAACATCTAAAATCGAAACACTCTCATCACTATTTTCTCCACTAAACAAATCCGAAATTTCATCGAATTTTATTATTTCCACATCAAAATTATTATTGCTGAAATCTATCACATTTTCATCAATTTCACTTTGTGTGTTTGCACAATCGCATGTATTATTTTGCTGTGTGCTCGGCTGTTCTTCTTGTGTAAATGCTACATCATTTAAATTTGATGTGTTTTGAATTGCGCTTTGACACTGTGATGCATATGGCATTTCTGTTATATAATCTTGTGTGTTAGTTGGTATAATTGTCGTTGGTATATTTTTTTTTACTGTTTTTGCCGTTTCATCAGTTATGACATATCCACAATTGCTTTGCGTTAAATTTGCCTCATTGCTGTTTTGTATAAGTTTGCTTTCTCTTGTTTCGCTAACCGTTTTTTTGTATTTGTTTGCACATGTGCATTTTTTCCTGTTTTTTATTCCTTCATATTCCTCTATTAACCAATTAATATTTTCCATAAATTTTCTCCGTTCTATGTAAATTGTATATATTTCAGTATATTAAGTATTGGGCTATATTATTAAATGCAAAATAAAATATTTTGACACCTTTTTTTATTTTTTATTAAAAACAAAATTTTGTATTAAACTGTAAAAAACCGTAATAATATTTAAAATACAGTATTTTTATATGTTTTTTCTTGCAAAAATACTTAAAAAGTTGTATTGTATTATTGGTATTTTTATTTTTAATATAAATTTAGGAGATATAAATGTATAATTTAAGTAATGCAGAAACAGAAAAAAGCTTGAATACAAATTTGAAAATTGGTTTAAGTGAAAAAGAAGCACAAGAAAGGCTGTTAAAAAACGGACATAACGCCTTAAAAGAAGAAAAACCACCCTCTTTATTTATTCGTTTTTTAGCTCAATTTAAGGATTTCATGGTAATTGTTTTGCTTGTTGCCGCGATTGTTTCATTCATTGTCAGCGGACATGCAGTGGACAGCATTGTTATTTTACTTGTTGTGTTTTTAAATGCCATTTTGGGCACTGTGCAAGAGGCTAAGGCGGAAAAATCTCTTGAAGCACTAAAAAAAATGTCGGCACCACACGCAAAAGTTATGCGTGACGATGAAAAACAAGTTATAAACTCAAGCGATGTTGTTGTAGGTGATGTTATTTTTGTAGAGGCTGGAGACTTAATACCGGCCGATGCACGAATTATAGATTGTGGTAGTTTGAAAGTGGTTGAATCGGCTTTAACAGGCGAAAGTTTACCTGTAGAAAAGCACGATGAAATTATTGAAGGCGAAAACATACCACTAGGCGATAGAAAAAATATGATTTACTCCGGTACTGTAGTAACTTATGGTCGTGCAACAGCTGTTGTAAGCGCAACAGGAATGGACACAGAAAACGGTAAAATTGCCGGTGCACTTTCGGGAGAAAAAGAAGAACTTACACCATTGCAAAAACGTTTGGCGCAAATTGGCACTTATTTAGGCATACTTGCAATAATTATTTGCGGTGCAATTTTTGCACTTGGCCTAATTAACGATACGCCTTTTGTTGAAATATTTATGACAGCGGTAACACTTGCTGTGGCTGCGATACCTGAGGGATTGCCGGCAATGGTAACAATTGTTTTGGCAATGGGCGTTCAAAGGCTTGTTAAACGCAATGCAATTATTCGCAAATTACCTGCAGTTGAAACATTGGGAAGTGCAAGCGTAGTTTGCAGTGACAAAACAGGCACACTTACCAAAAACCAAATGACAATTACCAAACTTTATTATGACAATAAAATATTTGCACCATCAGAAGATAAAGAAAACGCATTTAAAATTTTACAGCCTGCTGTTTTATGTTGTGACGGCGATGTTGAAAAAGATGAAAACGGTAAACTTGTTCACATAGGAGACCCTACAGAAACCGCAATGGTTGCCGCTTTAATGGAATTAGGCGAAGACAAAGAAATGCTCACAGGTAAATTCCCAAGGTTGGCGGAAGTACCATTTGATTCCGACAGAAAACTTATGACAACTGTTCATAATGATAATGGCAGAATTTTTTCAATTACAAAAGGCGCACCCGACCAAGTATTGGCTATTTGCAAAGGCGCAGATACAAACGCAGTAATGGAAGCAAACAAACAAATGGCAGACAATGCCATGCGTGTGCTTGCTGTTGCCAAAAGAGAGCTTAGTAAACAGCCCAGTGACGAAGAAATCACAGCAGAATTTTTGGAAAAAGACCTTGAATTTATAGGTTTGATGGGCATGATAGACCCACCTCGTGAGGAAGCCAAAAACGCTGTTACAGTTTGCAAAGGCGCAGGCATTACACCTGTTATGATTACAGGCGACCACAAAGATACAGCCGTTGCAATCGCAAAAGAGATTGGCATAATTTACGAAGAAACCCATAAGGCTATTTCGGGAACTGATTTGGATAAATTAAGCGACGAAGAATTGACAAATGACATTGAAAATTTACGTGTATATGCACGTGTTTCACCCGAACATAAAATTCGCATTGTAAAAGCATGGAAAGCAAAAGGACAGGTGGTTGCAATGACAGGCGACGGCGTAAATGATGCGCCTGCACTTAAAGCTGCTGATATTGGCTGCGCAATGGGTATAACAGGCACCGAGGTTTCAAAAGGTGCGGCAGACATGATTTTAACAGATGATAATTTTGCTACGATAACCGCCGCAGTTGAAGAAGGCCGCGGAATTTACCAAAACATTAAAAAGACAATAAGTTTCTTACTTTCAAGCAATTTAGGCGAAGTTATAACAGTGTTTTTTGCGATGGTTGTCGGCATTGGCACCCCTTTAATACCGACACAAATTTTATGGGTAAACCTTGTAACCGATTCATTCCCTGCTTTATCTCTTGGAGTAGAGCCTGTAGAAAAAGACATAATGACGCAAAAACCCATGCCAAAAAGCACAGGTTTTTTCACAAAAGGTTCAGTGGCATATATTTTTAGCATGGGCATCATGGTTGCAACATTAACTTTGACAGCTTACTGCTTAGGTTTATTTATTTTACCAGACGCAAGCGAAGAAAAAGCCAGAACAATGGCGTTTTTAACTTTGGCTCTTGGACAATTAGTTCATGCATTTAATTACAAAAGCAATGGTTCATTGTTTAAAACAGGTATATTAAGCAACAAATATTTACTTCTATCTTTTGTTGTAGGTGTATTTTTACAAGCTATCATTTATTTTGTGCCTTTCCTTGCAGATATTTTCGGTTTAGTTACACTATCAGGTGTTCATTTTGCATGGATTGCCGTGCTATCGCTTGCACCTATCCCCATTGTTGAAATAGTTAAATTTTTTATTGGTGTTATTAATAAAAATAAAACTTAATTTTTAAAGACAAAACACAAAACCCTAGGTATCAAGGTTTAAACCATGATACCTAGGGTTTTTATTATTTCGTTTTTGTCTTTTTAGCCGGTTGTACTTTACTGCTTTCTAAAACAGGTTTTAAATATTTACCTGTATACGATTTTTTGCTTTTTGCAATTTGCTCCGGTGTTCCTGTTGCAATAACTTCACCGCCTGCGTTTCCACCCTCAGGGCCTATATCAATTATATGGTCGGCACATTTTATAAGTTCTAAATTATGCTCAATTACAATAACTGTGTTACCTGCATTTACAAGCTTATTTAGCACTTTGACAAGTTTATGTGCATCTGCTATGTGCAAACCTGTCGTAGGTTCATCTAAAATATAGACAGTTTGCCCTGTTTCACGCTTTGCAAGCTCTAGTGCAAGTTTAACACGTTGTGCCTCACCACCTGAAAGTGTCGTTGCGCTTTGCCCAAGTTTAATATAGCCTAAACCAACATCAACAAGGGTTTTCAGTTTGCGATGAATTTTAGGTATATTTTCAAAAAACGCACATGCTTCTTCTACTGTCATGTTCAAAACATCCGAAATGCTTTTATCCTTATATTTAACCTCTAAAGTTTCTCTGTTATAGCGTGCGCTTTTACAAACATCACAAGGCACATAAATGTCCGGCAAGAAATGCATTTCAATTTTAATTATGCCATCGCCTTCACAAGCCTCACATCGTCCACCTTTTACGTTAAAGCTAAAGCGACCTGGAGTATACCCTCGCATTTTAGCCGCCTGTGTTTGTGCAAATAAATTGCGAATATCCGTGAAAACACCTGTATATGTCGCAGGGTTTGAGCGCGGTGTTCTTCCTATTGGTGATTGATCGATTCCAATGACTTTATCAACCCACTCAAGGCCTTTCATATCCGCATGTTTACCCGCTTTAATGCGTGCACCATTAAGCTGTGCCACCAAGCGTTTATATAAAATTTCATTTATCAACGATGATTTACCGCTTCCCGAAATTCCTGTCACACATGTCATTACTCCAAGCGGTATTTTAACATCAATGTTTTTTAAATTGTTTTGTGTTGCGCCAATTATTTCAATATGATGTCCATTGTGTTTTCTGCGCTCTCGTGGCAACTTTATGCTCTTTTTGCCGCTTAAATACTGCCCTGTTATACTACGTGGCTCTTTGCAAATATCCTCCACTGTTCCTGCTGCTATGATTTCACCACCGTGTACACCTGCCCCAGGGCCAATATCCACAACATAATCTGCTGCTTTCATTGTGTCTTCGTCGTGTTCTACCACTATTAAAGTGTTGCCAAGGTCTCTTAAACGTTTTAAAGTTGCAATTAATTTTTCGTTGTCTCGTTGATGCAAACCTATGCTGGGTTCATCAAGAACGTATAAAACACCTACGAGCGCACTGCCGATTTGTGTCGCCAAACGTATACGTTGGCTTTCGCCACCCGACAAAGTAGACGCACTTCGTGAAAGCGTTAGATATTCAAGCCCAACGCTTTGCAAAAAGCCTAACCTTTCGCCAACCTCTTTTAAAATACCGTCAGCAATCATGTGGTCTCTGTCATTTAAGACTAGTTCATTTTGTAAAAATTCAAGACATTGTCTTACGCTCATATGTGTAAACTGGCTTATATTATATTTGCCAACGGTGACCGCAAGCGATTCCGCCTTTAGCCTTGCACCTTTGCAAACAGGGCATTCCACACCTGTCATAACATTTTGTATTTCGTCTTTCATCCATTCGCTGTTTGTTTCTCTAAAGCGACGCTCTAAATTATTTACAATGCCCTCAAATTCATTAACATAGGTGCCGTGTCCCCTGTCATTTTCACGTGTCATCTCAATTTTTTTGCCATTTGTTCCATACAAAATCGAATTTAATCCCTCGGCATGAATATCTTTTACAGGCACATCCAGGTAAAAATCATAGTTTTTTGCAAGCGCTTTATAATACATTTCACTTATTGAGCCCTCGTCATAATACCAGCCACTTGCCTTGATTGCGCCCTCTCTGATTGTGAGGTTCTTATTGGGAATTATAAGCTCGGGATCAACTTGCATAAAAGTTCCAAGCCCTGTGCAGCGTTCACACGCACCAAAGGGGTTGTTAAACGAGAACATTCTTGGCGCCATTTCCTCTATGCTAACACCATGCTCTGGGCATGCATAGCTTTGGCTAAATTGCATGGTTTCACCATCAATTACATCTATGCTTACAAGTCCGCCGGTAAGCGCAACCGCAATTTCAATGCTATCCGCTAGACGTGTGCGCACATCTTCGCTCATAACCAAACGGTCGACTACTATTTCTACATTATGTTTCTTGTTTTTTTCAAGCGTAATTTCTTCGTCGAGTTCATACATATTACCATCAACTCGAACACGGGCAAAACCGCCCCTTCTTGCAGCGTCAAATTCTTTTTGTTGTGTGCCTTTTCTGCCCCTAACCACAGGTGCAAGAACTTGAAAACGTGTTCCCTCGGGCAATTTTAAAATTTCGTCCACCATTTGGTCAACTGTTTGCTGGCTGATTATTCTACCACAAATTGGACAATGCGGCACACCTATTCTTGCATACATCAAGCGCAAATAATCATATATTTCTGTTACGGTTCCCACAGTGGAACGTGGGTTTTTATTTGTGGTTTTTTGGTCGATTGAAATTGCCGGAGAAAGCCCTTGGATATCATCAACGTCAGGTTTTTCCATCTGCCCTAAAAATTGGCGAGCATAGCTTGAAAGACTTTCCATATAGCGGCGCTGTCCGTCCGCATAAATCGTATCAAAGGCAAGGCTGGACTTCCCACTGCCGGAAAGCCCTGTCATTACTATCAATTTATCACGTGGCAAGGTTAAATCCACATTTTTCAAATTGTGCTCTCTGGCACCTTTTATAACTATTTCATTTTGGCTCAAAGTTTGGTTTTCCTTTCAAGTTGTTTTCTAAGTTTTTCTATGCGGTCTCGTAAAAATGCGGCATGTTCAAATTCAAGGATTTTTGCCGCCTCTTTCATTTCTCTTGTCAATTGTGCAAGTTTTTTCTCAATTTCCATGCGGCTCATACGTTTGGGTGCATCGCTGTCATCGTCGCCCTTGCGGCTAATTTCAAGCACGCTTTCATCACGTATACCTTTGATAATTGTCTTAGGTATAATACCGTTTTCCTCATTATATTTTTGTTGAATTTCACGTCTGCGGTCAGTTTCTAAAATTGCACGCTCCATTGATGGTGTTACGCTGTCGGCATACATTATTACAACGCCCTCGGCATTTCTTGCCGCACGACCTATGGTTTGAATTAAGCTTGTCTCACTACGCAAAAAGCCTTCTTTATCGGCATCTAAAATTGCAACAAGTGAAACCTCGGGCAAATCCAGCCCTTCCCTCAGCAGATTAATTCCCACAACAACATCAATTTCACCTTTGCGCAAATCTCTCATAATTTCCACACGTTCAAATGTGTCTATTTCATGGTGTAAATATTTTACCTTAACATTATGTTCAACTAAAAATGTCGTCAAGTCTTCTGCCATTTTTTTCGTTAGAGTCGTAACTAAAACACGTTCGTTTTTTTCTACTCTTATATTTATTTCACTTAATAAATCTTCAATTTGTCCCTCGACAGGTTTTACAATTACAGTAGGGTCTATAAGCCCTGTGGGACGAATAACCTGCTCGACAATTTGTTTGCTGTGTTCTCTTTCATAAGCGGCAGGCGTTGCCGAAACATATATAATTTGGTTAAGTTTACTATCAATTTCATCAAAGCGCAAAGGGCGGTTATCAAAGGCACTTGGAAGCCTAAACCCAAAATTAACAAGGCTTTCTTTTCTTGCCCTATCACCCCCATACATCGCCCTTAATTGTGGCAACATAACATGGCTTTCATCGGCAAACATTAAAAAATCTTCCGGGAAATAATCGAGCAAAGTTGTTGGTGTAGAGCCAGGTTTTCTGCCTGAAAGAACAGCGGAATAATTTTCAATGCCCTTGCACATTCCAACTTCCGCAAGCATTTCCATATCGTAATTTGTGCGCTGTGCAATACGCTGTGCCTCGATTAATTTGCCCTCTTTTTGAAAGAGCTCTACTTGCTCGTCGCACTCTGATTTAATTTTACGCAAGCCACCTTGCATTTTATCCTCTGCCACAATATAATGGCTGGCCGGGAAAATTGCAATATGGCGAAGTGTGTTTTTACGCTCGCCTGTAAGTGGCACAACTTCGCTTATTTTTTCAATTTCATCTCCGAAAAATTCAACCCTTATTGCCAAATCGGAAACATATGCTAAATTAATTTCGACAATATCTCCACGCACTCTAAATTTATTGCGCACAAAATTAACGTCATTTCGCTCGTATTGCAGAAAAACAAGTTTTGCCATTAATTCTTCACGCTTCATAGTCATTCCTTGACGCAAGCTTATAACCATATTTCGGTAATCTATTGGATCGCCCAAAGAATAAATGCATGAAACACTTGCGACAATTATAACGTCTCTGCGCTCGCTTAACGCCGCCGTTGCCGAGTGCCTTAAACGGTCAATCTCTTCGTTTATGGCACTGTCTTTTTCAATATAAGTGTCAGTGGAGGGTATATATGCCTCGGGTTGATAATAATCGTAATATGAAACAAAATATTCGACGGAATTGTTTGGAAAAAAACTTTTAAACTCTGTGCAAAGTTGTGCCGCAAGCGTTTTATTATGTGCCAAAATTAAAGTGGGTCTATTTAATTTTGCAATAATATTAGCCATGGTAAATGTTTTACCACTGCCTGTAACGCCCATCATGGTTTGTTCTCTATATCCATTTTCAACGCCTTTAGCAAGCTTTTCAATGGCTGTTGGCTGATCTCCCATGGGTTTATATTCACTTATTAGTTCAAATTTATCCACTAAAACCTCCGTAATTTTTAACAACCTTATGTTGTTATGTTACCATAAATAATAATAAATGTAAAGGTATTGTTTTAAAAAACCACTTATAATTATAATATATTTCTTTTTCCAGTAGCTTCTATAATATAGCTGTTAACAAACAAAGACTTTGCAAAAACAAGAGCGCAATTTTTTTCAAGTTAAACAAAAAGCCTTGGCAATACTGTATCTACTAATGAGCACTTTTTTTGACATATAAAGGAATTCTTGTCAATGCTTCTTGTGAAGGCGACTTTGCGGGCAGCTCCATAATAATTATCCCCTAAAGCGCTCTCTGATGGTATTCATATAGCTTGTTTGAGCAAACGAAATATATTCGTCGTTGTAAAAAATCAGATGATCCAGCAAAGTTACATTAACCGTATGCAGTGCCGCATAAATGTTTTGCGTGCAAATAATATCACTGCTTGAGGGCAATGTGGCACTTCTGGGGTGATTATGCGCTAAAATTATAGCTGTTGCATTACATTGCGTGGCACATGCTACAATTTTAGAAATAGAAACAGAAGTTGCATTTCCTGTGCCTTCGCTTACAAGCATACACCTTAACAAATTGCGTTTATCGTCTAATGCTGCGGCATAAAAAAGCTCTTTTGTTTTACCAAAAAATTTTGGCATAAAAAATTCGCTGACAGCTTCGATATTATCAAGTTTTTGCTTTTTATTTCTTTTGTTATCTAAATAGTATGCGCACATTTCCGGAATAAATTTAAGTGACACCGCAGTAACTTCACCAACACCCTTAATTTTCAGCAATTCTTCTACATCTGCTTCGAGCACAGCCGACAGAGAACCAAACTCTTTAATAAGCATGTGGGCAAGCGCATTTGTGTCGCCCCTTGCCTTTGATAAAAATAACAAAAACTCTAAGGCATTATGCTCTTCAAAGCCATCAAGTCCTTCTTGTAAAAACCTTTTATATACTCGTTTACGGTGATTATCATGTAAATTATTTGGCAAAATGAATGCACTCCTTCATAAACTGCGATTTGTAAATCAAGCGTAAATTAAATTGCAAAACTAATATAATAAAAAACAATGAATTTCTTCAAATATTTTGACGTTTTATACATTATATTATATACTATAATTATAATAAATAAAAGAGCAGTTTAAATTAAAGTTTAAAGTGTGAAATTTACAATTTATAAAGAAAGGAGAATTATTGTGAAACAATTTATTGCAGGCAAAAACGAGCAAGATGTACGCTTATCAAGATTTGTGCAAAATGTCACGCACAACATGCCTAATTCACTTTTATTTAAAAGCTTTCGAAACAAGCGTATAAAAGTTAACGGTAAAAAGGCAGATGCAGATTACCGCATAAATGAAGGCGATTTGATTGAACTTTACATAAATGATGAGTTTTTCATCGATTCAACTAATATGGCAAATAAAAAAGAGGCGAAAACAAAAAAGTTTCCACCACTTAATATACTTTATGAAGACAATAATATTTTAGCAATCTTTAAGCCTTTTCATATGCTTTGCCACTCCGATAAAACAGGTGACATTAGCCTTGTTGATATTATTTGCAATTATTTGCAAAACAAAGGAGATTATGACAAAGAAAGTGAACACACTTTTACGCCCGCTGTATGTAATAGACTTGACAGAGGCACCGAAGGCATTGTTTTAGCGGCAAAAAATTATGCGGCATTAAGAGATTTAAACTTTATAATAAAAAACAATTTAATAAAAAAACACTATAAATGCATCACTGTCGGCACACCTAAAACAGGCCTACAAAAGGCATATTTAAAACACTTTGAAAAAAATAATAAAGTTAATGTGCAAGCCTATGAGGCGCAAGGATATAAAGAAATTTTAACAGGCATTAAAATTTTGGAAAGAAAAGGCGCTTTTTGCCTTTGTGACATCGATTTAATTACAGGTAGAACGCATCAAATCAGGGCACATTTATCATTTTTAAAGGCGCCGATTTTGGGCGACATAAAATATGGTAACCGCAGTGCAAATAAGCAATTGAACACTAAAACGCAGGCGTTAAGCGCATGCAGTATAGAATTCCATGACAGTATTCCGATTGAGAACAGTTTGAATTATCTAAACACGAAAAAAATAACACTTAAAAATAATTTTCCGGAAAGATATTTTAATAATATATAATAAACACCATGTTTTCAATTTGTGTTTTGCGGTGATTTTATCATTTCGGGTATTGAAATGCTTTAGTTAAAATGTAGCCATATCATTTAAAAACATCGATGCAAATATGCTTACTGTAACAGCGCAAACAAGACATAAGATAATTAATGCGATATTAGAGTATAAAAAATATTTGATATATTCGTTAATCTTTAAATACACATCAGATTTTTTTAAAAAAACACCTTTAAATAAGTTAAAAGAAAATCGCATTGATTTTGTAGCCAACAATAATAGCATTACACTTTGTGACAATTGTGGCAATAAGAATACAAGCAGATTTATAACAAGACCAAACACGCCAAACAATTGGTATAAATATGCACTGACACATCCGAAAACAAAACCATTTGAAAAAATAATTGTTAAAATAATCGGTGTGCCTACGCAAGAAAACGCACTTAAAAAAACAGCTATTTGCACAGTTAAAAAGCTTAAATATAAATATCCAAACACTGATTGAAAAGGTTTGCTATATGCTTGAAAAACTTGATTTACAAAGTTAATTATATAATTTTGAGCCGTATTTTCAGACATTTGCAAAACTAAAGAACCTACAATCACACCTAAAAATAATGTGATTATCGACATTGATACTATATCAATTCTTTTTTTAATCGGGTTTTCTATTTTTTTAAACCTTATCCTTTTAGTTTTATACCTATAAATATTTTGCATAATTTACACTCCTTGTTTTTACATATATAAATATGTATGAGGGGTGTATTTTATTTATGAACGAATTAAATTTTATATAAGCAAAAAAAGGTTGAGACAAATATTTTGTCTCAACCAATTAGGCTGTCAAAAACCAGTGCAAAAAAAGATTGCGTTTTCTGCAGAAAACACCTTAGGGCTCTGCCCTAAGAACCCGCAATTTTTTTGAGAAAAATTGAGTAAAACTTTTAATATTCATCATAATGATGAAACGCTGTATCTTTTTTCATG
>CAYJGV010000019.1:0-16963 GCA_964369715.1 uncultured Bacteroides sp.
GATTGCAACGAAACACAATCGATGCAATCCTTTTTTATTTTGTTTTATTGTTTTTTAACTAGTCAAACCGTGTCATTCCGAGTGTAGACAATGAATCCGCCCCTACAAAGGAATACGGATTCTTCACTTCGTTCAGAATGACAAATGAGTTTACCCTGTTTTGTCATTTCGAGCGCTGTCGATAAGCACCGCAGTGCAATGCAAGCGAGCAACCGCCGAAAGGCGGCTCTTGGCGAGTCGTAGGAATCCGTCCCTTTCTAAAAGCTCGCCGTAACTGTGATTCTT
The DNA here is from genome assembly GCA_964369715.1 of uncultured Bacteroides sp. Lineage (GTDB taxonomy): Bacteria > Bacillota > Clostridia > Oscillospirales > Ruminococcaceae > Ruthenibacterium. The sequence continues at coordinate 286 of CAYJGV010000019.1, forward strand.
CGTCGTACCTCCTCAGAATGACAGCGTGCTTACGGCACCGTGCACTGCACTATAAATTTCCCTAAATTTTAGTAGCGAATTGCCCCCACGCAGTGGGTCATTCCGAGTGTAAGCGAGGAATCCACCCCTCCATGAAACTACCATTTTATTGGCACACCTGTTTTTGATGATTCATAAACATCGCATATAATTTTTACCGCTGTTAAGCTTTCACTAATTGGTATCATGGTTTCACTATCATTCTCAACGGCGTTTGCAATATCTTGCAATAGCAAAACATGCCCTTTGTTGCCAATTTGTATTGCACTTTTATCTCCGCCAACTTTTTCGCCAATGTCAGGGCGCTGTGGGGTATTCTCTTTATCAATAAAATTCCACTCTAAAATTTGCTCATCGTTAAACGAAACACTGCCAAGCTCGCCATGGATTGAAAACGTTGTTGAAAAACCGGGATAAGCCGAGGTTGAACCTTGAATAGAGCACAATGCGCCACTTTTCATTTGTACAATAGCAAGTGCATTATCTTCAACTTCTATTTCATGTGTTAAAGTTGCAATTTTGCCAAAAACTGTACTTACTTCATCACCTAACATCCAAACTATTAAATCCACTCCATGGACACCTTGATTCATAAGTGCTCCGCCGCCATCAAGTGCCCAAGTTGCACGCCAGTCTGCACTGTTATAATATGCCTGATCACGATAATATCTTAAATCGGCGCACGCCATTGCAATTTTGCCTAATTTACCCTGTGCAATTAATTTTTTAATTTCCTGTGCAACAGGCATAAGCCTTCTTTGAAAAACACATTGCATTTTTACATTGCTTTGTTGTATCTCTTTTATAACTTCGCTTATTCTTTGTGGTGTTATATCCATAGGTTTTTCACAAACTATGGCTTTTTTTGCTTTTGAAGCTGCTATACACGCCTCTGCATGCATTCCGCTTGGTATACAAACACACACAATATCAATGTTTTCATCTTTAAGTAATTCGTTATAATCGTAATAAACATGCTTTACATCATTCTGTTTTGCAAAATCATCTGCCTTGCTTTCGATGATATCACATACAGCATATAATACGCAGCCTTTGTCCTTTAATTGTGTAAGCGCTTGCACATGTGTTGTAGCTATTACTCCGCAGCCAATTATAGCAAAATTCATTATCGCACCTCTTTATTAAATTTACTATAAATAATTTTAACATGAGTATAATTTTTTACTTTGCAAATATTACACTAAACATGATACATTGTACTTTTTTACAATATCAAACAGCTTTTTATTGCGTATTTGTGTTGTTTTTATTATAATTAATATATCGGATAACAAAAATATAAGGGACGGTATAAATTATGAATATTTATATTATGGCTGATATGGAAGGCATAAGCGGAGTATATTCAAATGAGCAAGTGACGCCAAATGGCAGTGCGCAATATCAAAACGCCTGTAAACTTATGATAAACGACATTAACACATGCGCTAAAGCATGCAAGCAAGCCGGTGTCAACAAGGTTTATGTGCGAGATTGCCATGCCTGTGCAAGCAATATAAATTATAGCGATTTAAGCGAATATGTAGATTATTGCATATTGGGAAACACAGGCACAAACCGCTTTGCATTTATTGAAGAATGCGACGCAGTAATATTGCTGGGTTACCACGCTATGGCAGGCACACATAATGCAATTTTAGAGCACAGCATGAGCAGTAAAAGTATTCAAAACTATAAAATAAACGGGGTTCTCGCAGGCGAAATTGCCATTGATAGCGCAATTGCCGGCGAATATAACAAACCCATTATAATGGTTTCGGGCGATGATAAAGCATGTGCTGAGGCTAAGGCAATACTGCCTAATGTCATTACGTGTGAAGTTAAAAAATCACTTAGTAGTTTTGGCGGAATGTTATTGCCGCCAAAACAAGCGTATGAATTGATTAAAAAAAGAACAAAACAAAGCATTGAATACTTTAAAAAAGCAGATATTTACACATTAGAAAAACCTGTTAAATTTTTAGTTGAATTAACAGAACGCAGCGCCCTACCGAATATAGTAGGCAAAAACAATATTAAAATAATTGACGCAAGAACTTATGAAATAACAGCAAACACCATGCTAGAAGCCCTATATATGGCGTAAATATTATTTTAATAATTTGATAAAAAAGCAAGCTGACACTTCATTTTTAATGAAATATCAGCTTGTTTTTTATTTATACTTATTTTTAAAAACTATAATTCTATTAGGCCATACGCCAAATAATTATAATCTAATTACTTCAATGCCAAGTATCTTTGCAATTTCTTCCATTTTGTCTGCAACATCTGCCCAAATCACACTGTAATGGTGGCTCATTCCACTTTCAGCAATTTTATCAACAAGCTCTAAAACAGGTGTTTTTACCTTTACATTTACCATAGAACCACGTGTGCAACGTTCTGTAGGAACAGCCTCTCCGCCCAAAATAAACATGATGTATTTGCCGTTTAAATTGGTTAACCTTGCCGCTGTAACAGGGCCCGGTTTAAGCGAACAATAAAACGCTGTGCCTTGTCCCGCAAGAGGGTGGTCGCCCATTCTTACGCCATCAGCACAATTGTGAAGACTTGGTGCTGCGTTTCCACAATGCCAATAAGTAACTGTGTTTTCTTGTTCATCTATATTGATTAAATCAGTTATAAATGCCGCGCTATCTGTTAAAATGTTTTGAATTACAGCGGCAAGGCCTGCGTCAACGTCACCCTCACAGCTAATTTTCACACCTTCGTCTGCAAGACGCCCAAGTACTGCACATGGGGTTGTTTTAAGCGCACCCATCTCAGGCCAACATTTAATTGCAGCATAATCGTAACCTTGCATGGGTGTAAGCTTTTTAAGTGTTAAATAAAGGCGAGCATGGTTATCAAGATAACCCTCAGGTACGCTGTTTGTATCCCATTGTTTTTGCACATTTGCAATTTCTGCATCCACCTCTTCTTGTGGCAATGCTTCCATCATGTCAAATACAATTTTCAAATCTGTCTCTTCAATATTTATGCCAAAAGTTCTTCTAATTGTAACTTCATCAAAAGCACAATTGTAAAAAGCGGTTGGACGATAACCGAACAAACCATATGTAAGGCCTTTAATATTTTTAACAGCCGCATATGCGCTGATGATATCATCAATTTGTTTTTGCACTCTTTCTTCTTCAACATTTCCAAAAACAATACGATATTTTGCGCCTATCCTTTTAAGGCTGGCACCATTCATTGTCGCACTGCAAAGAGCATTTGCATAAAGGCGGTCTTCTCTGCCCCAAGTTGCTTCACGCGGTGCCCAAAGCACAATGGGCACATTAAGCTCGTCTGCAAATGCACAACAAACATCGTCGCCTGTAAATGCGCCGTAAACCATAACAATTAAATCTATTTCTGCCTTTTTAAACTCTTTTATGCAATCCTTAACCGATTCTTTTGAAGAAACAAGCTCTTTATATCTTACAACATTTGCACATGGCATATTATTTTCAAGATACTCGCCATATTCTTTAAACCTTTTTTCGGGCAATTCTCTTGGCCAACGGCCTGAAACTGTTGTTATAAAACCTACATTCAATTTTTTATTCATAATTTTTTCTCCTACGCTTTGCCGGCACTGCCGGAAAGTTTAATTATTTCTTTTATATCTTCGCAAAGAGCTTCGCTTGCCATTTGGCTAAGTTTAAAAGAATGTCCGTTGTGGTCTGTTTTCAATGCCTCTTCATAATGCTCGACATATTTAAAGCGTATATCTGTACCAAAATTAATTTTTGCTACTCCCAATTTTATCGCATCTTTAATTATACTTTCTTCCATGCCGGTGCACCCATGCAAAACAAGAGGAATATCTGTAAATTTTCTAACAGCTTCTAAAACTTCAAGGTGAATTTCAGGCTTACCTTTATAATATCCATGTGCATTTCCTATGCCTATAGCCAATGTGTCGGGTTTGCAAAGGCTTAAAAACTTTTTCACTTCTTCGGGGTCTACTATGTTTTTATTCTCCATAGGTACACCACCATCAAGACGCAAAAGTTCGCCAATTTCAGCTTCAACCGGCACATTAAAATGCTTTGCAACTTTAATAACCTCGTTTGTCATTGCGGCATTTTCCTCTACAGGTTTTGTCGAACCATCTATCATAACACTTGTAAAACCAAGGCGCAATGCCTCCATACAAATATCAAAACTATCGCCGTGGTCTAAGTGGATTGAAACAGGAACATCAACTTTGTTTGCGCACCACTTTGCGGTTTCATAAAACCAATCATGGCCCGAATATGCACCTGTGGCAACATAATGCGCAAGTATCATCGGGCTTTGCATTTCCTGTGCAGCTTTACAGCACGCCCAAATAATGTCGTATTGTCCCCCCTGTGTGTTGATAGCCGGTATGGCATAGCCTTCTTTTGCCGCTTTTTTCATCATTTCTAGGTTGTTTGTCAGCATGGTATTCTCCTTTTGTATTAATTTTATTTTTTATATTTACAGGCTTTCACCGTTAATAAAATTTGTGTTTATATGTACATCATCGGGTTTTTCACCATCTAACATGGCGCAAATCATTTCAATAGATTGCCTTGCAAGTTCATCTCTGTCAATTTCTACAGTGCTTAATTTTGGCGATGTATAGTTTGCAATGCTAGAATTATCAAAACCCACAACGGAAATATCGTTTGGCACCGTTAGCCCCATTTCGCTAATTGCCTTAAGTGCAAGTGTTGCAAGTAAATCGTTTCTGGCCATTATACCATCTACAGTTTTATCACTTTTTAGCCTCGCCTTAATTTTGTTAAAAATTTCATCGTGGCTTTTACAGCCCGATATAAAATTTTCTTGTGGGTCACAAATATTATGCTCTTTGCAAACATCGTAATAACCACGATATCTATGATCCATCAAATTAGAATAAACACCTTTTGTGCTCATTCTGTCTATATATAAAATATTTTTTCGTCCTTTGTCACAAAGCCTCTTGGCGATATCTCTTGCACCGTTATAAAGCCCTGTGTAAATTTTACACGCATCCTTAAACTCGGTGTTATAATCTTTATTCATCACAAGTACAACAGGCAAACCTGCATTAATAAGATGCGAAATGCTATCCTCTTGCATACTCATAGAGCTGATTATTATGCCGTCCACTTGCCTTGATAAAATATGGTGTAAAAAATCATCGTCTCGCCTATTTCCCAAAAGCGATATTAAATACCTTTTCTCATACGCAAGCTCATCCATCGCTTTTACAACCCTTGAAAAATGCTCATTGTCAATTTGGTCTACTATAAAAAGCATATGCTTTGAGTTTTTTCCCTTTAAGCTTCTTGCAATTGGATTTGGAGTATAATTAAGCGTTTTCATCGCCTCTTTTACACGCTTTTTCTTTTCACTGTCAACATATCTGTTTCCGTTTGCGACATAAGAAACTATTGTTTCGCTAACATTTGCAAGCTTCGCAACATCTTTTCTTGTAGCTTTTAGTTTTAATTTATTCATAAATTCACCGCCCAATCTGCAATGTGTACACGCATGTGTACATTCGTGTGTATACAAATTATGTATCATAATTTTGTTTTTGTCAAGTACTTTGCAAATATTGCATACAATTATTTTATCGGCATATAATAAAACTCAAATTTAAAAATCAGTTTTATGCAAAATAAAACTAAAAAACAGCCTAATAATAGACAAAAGCAATTGACAAAAATTTGACAATGGTGTATATTTATTAAGTATATATTTGTAAATTACTGTTATATGCTGTTTATGTGTTTTAATGCATACATACGTGTGTATTAAGAAATAATCTAAACACAAATAAAACTGCATAAAGTAAATTTTTATGGAGGAAAAAATGAATAAAATCGCAATTAAAAACGAGCTGGAAAAATTAAACGCAAGCGCAATTTTAGGCATTGACGGCATGGTGGACGAAGTTTGGGAACTTGTAGACTCACGCAATTCCGACACAGATTTTTCAAAAATAACAAAACTTATCGACTTTGGCAACGCATTGACACAGCGCAAAACAGGTGGCATTGCAAAAGAGCGTCTTTTAAAACGAAGAATAAGCGGTGGTTTTGTTTGCAACACAGGGCGTGCTGTGGCAAAACTTGGCTTAAAAACAAGTTTTCTTGGCATGTTTGGGCAAAATGGCATTAATAAAATGTTTGATGAATTTAACGATTTAGCAACACTTTATTCTTTAGGAGAACCTGCAAATATACATATTTTAGAGTTTTCTGACGGCAAAATCATGATGCCTAATTTAGAGCCTATCATCAATTTAAAATGGGAAGATGTCTTAGCTGTATACCCTTTAGAAGAGCTAAAGAACATGTTTAAAACAGACATAATCGGTGTTGGTTATTGGTCTAATATATATGATTTTGATAATATCCTTGCAAATATTGTTAAAATTGCAAAAGAGGGTGGTGTGGCAAAAAGGATTTTCCACGATTTTGCCAATTTAAACAAACGCTCGGTTGAAGCTTTGAAAGAAGCGCTTCAAACATTAAAAGAGCAAAACGAATTTTTGCCACAAACGCTTAGCTTAAACGAGCACGAAGGTGGAATTTTATGCAGAGCTTTAAATATAGAATATCCTGAAAACATAAACTCACCTGATTCTGTACTGCCTGCACTTAAAGCGGTTGAAAAAGCGCAAGAAATCATCGGTATAGATGAAGTTATAATACATTCGCTTTATTTTGCTGTTGCTGCAACAAAAACAAACGGAAGCTATTATGCTATGCAAAATTATTGCGAAAACCCTGTAAAAACAACAGGTGCCGGCGATACTTTCAACGGCGGATATATGGCAGTTTCCTTAACAAATTTAACAGGCGAAGAAAAACTTTGCGTTGCAAATTCAACCACATATTGTTATGTATCGACAGGAAATGCGCCTACATTAGAACAAGTTATTAACGAAGTAAACAGGAGGCTATAAAATGAAACACATCTGCTTAAATTTAAAACGCTTTGATATCTCACCAAACAATGGTGGTGTAAACAGAATTGCCCCAATGTCAGAATGGGCTAAAACAATTATCGAAAACACACAAGATTCACTTAAAGCATACGATGCAAGCGAGGTTGCATTCAGCATGTATATGCCCGAGGCGCATTTAATTAGTGCAGTTAATGCAAAAAATGATAATTCTCCAATTAACGTTGGCTCTCAAGCCGTGCACCGTGCAGATACAGCTGTTGGCGGAAATTTTGGCGCATTTACTTCACAGCGCACAGCAAACAGCGTTGTAGAAATGGGCTGCACAACGACAATTATCGGACATTGTGAAGAACGCAATGACAAACTTGGTATTTTATCTTTTGCAGGAATTAACGATAAAGAATATGTAAACCAAATTTTAAACGAAGAAATTAAAGCCGCACAAAAAGCAGGTTTAAACGTGCTTTATTGCATTGGCGAAACAAGCGAAGAGCAAGAAAATTGGCAAGAAGTGTTAGGCAAACAACTTTCAACAGGCTTAAAAGATGTTGATACTAGTAAAATTGTTATTGCATACGAACCAATTTGGAGCATTGGCCCCGGCAAAACACCGGCAGATAAACCATATATCCAAAAAATTGCTGCTTTTGTTAAAGAGCAAACAGGTGGTATGCCTGTAATTTACGGCGGTGGTTTAAAAGAAGACAATGCTGAAATGCTAGCTTCAATAGATGAGATTGACGGCGGACTAATTGCATTGACACGTTTTAGCGGTGAAATTGGTTTTTATCCTGAAGAATATTTGACAATTATTAAAAAATACATGGGTAAATAAAATTTAAACTTTTGTTTAAATAAAGTGTCAAAGTTTATTTACTGCAAAATAAACAAACTACATTAACCCAACTTATTATAAAAAATTTCCATACAAAACCACCACAATAATCGCATATTTCAACGAAAACAAAGCACTTGTGCTATAAAATACATGTTTTCTGAATAATATATCTTTAAAAATTAACGATTTTTTTAATTTTATCGTCAAATCGACAAAATATATTTGTTAACAAACTGCAAACATTTGTAAGTTTTGCATAAAAATTTTATAGTAAAACAAAAATTTTTAAACCATAAGAAGGCTGCAATGTCAAACATTGCAGCCTTCTTTCACTTTTATAGCTATTATAAATTATTATTTTTTTCACTTTCTTTTTGTCGCTTTATAACTTTCATTCGAGTAAACTCTTCTCTGTCTTGTTCTTCAAGCGTAGAAGAAATATACTTTATATTTTCACTAAGGCGAGGAATAACAATATTTTCAAGCATGTTCGTGCGCCTTTGTGTTTTTTTAATCGCCCTTGCAAGACGATAAACGCTGTTTTCTATGCCGGCTAATGTCGCACAAAGTTTTTTAACTTTATCAAAACTTGTATATGCTGAATCAAATTGAAAATTAGTGTCAGAAAACCCATAGCTTGGGTAAATTTCATTTGAGGAAATATTTGTTTTTGGCAAATCTACGCCCATTATGCTTTGGCTTGAAACAGAAAAACTGTTTTCTTCCTCACCATAATTTTCAAGCGAACGCTGTATCCCCAGGCTTACATTCGCATTTTGCAATGCCGAATATGCCTTAAAAAAAGTATCGCCTATTTCTTTTTGCATATTAGACGCCTCTTCAATACGGCTCATCATCTCTCGCATTAAAACATTGCGCTTTCTGTCCAAAAGCTCATAGCCCAATTTTGCCAAAGCAAGGTTTTTTTTGCACGATATTAAATTGCCTTTTGTCGGCAACATTCTCTCTTGCATTTATTTTCTCCTCGTCGATATTTAAATTCACTAAATTATAAAAACTTCAACAATTTTTAAAGCTCTATTATTTGTTATATATCTAATTTTACCAATTTATCAGGATTATTGCAATATTATTTACAAAATCTTTATAACATGGTAAAATACACGAGTAAAGTAAATATATTTATTGGATAGTCAACACTATTTATGGCAAATTTACAATATAAATTTCAACAAAGCTAATATTAAAGGAGAAACTATGTTACAGGTAAACGACGTAAGCTTGCAATTTGCAGGTAGCACATTATACAAAAATGTTGATTTGCAATTCAAAGAAGGCAATTGCTACGGCATTATTGGGGCAAACGGCGCAGGAAAAAGCACATTGCTTCGCATTTTATCAGGCGAATTAGACGCTACAACAGGCACAATTTCAATGGGAAAAGAAGATCGAATGAGCGTTTTAGAGCAAGACCATTTTAAATATGACGAATTTAACGCCATAATAACAGTTTTGCAAGGAAACCCACGCTTATACGAAATAATGAAAGAAAAAGACGAGCTATACTGCAAGGAAGATTTCAGCGACGCAGACGGCGAGCGAGCAGCCGAACTTGAGGGCGAATTTGCCGAGATGGACGGCTGGGAAGCCGAAAGCGAAGCAGGCAGGCTTTTAAACGGCCTTGGCGTGCCGACAGAATACCACTACACACAAATGAGCGAGCTTGACACACGCATAAAAGTTAAGGTGCTACTTGCTAAAGCACTTTTTGGCAGACCTACAATTATACTTCTCGACGAGCCCACCAACGGCCTTGATATCGACGCTGTAGACTGGCTTGAAGAATTTTTGATAGATTACCCTTACACCATTATCGTTGTAAGTCATGACAGGCATTTTTTAAACACTGTTTGCACGCATATAGTTGATATCGATTTCGGCAAAGTTCAAATGTATGTGGGCAACTATGATTTCTGGTATGAATCCAGCAAATTAATGCAATCTTTAATTCGCAACCAAAACAAGAAAAAAGAAGAAAAAATACGTGATTTGCAAGAATTTATCAGGCGCTTTTCCGCCAATCGTTCAAAATCAAAACAAGCGACAAGCCGTAAAAAAACACTTGAAAATATACAACTTGAAGAAATGCCTGCCTCCAGCCGTAAATATCCGTTTGTTGGCTTCGAGCCCGAGCGTGAAGCAGGAAAAGACATTTTATTTGTCGATGGCCTAACAAAAACAATAGGCGATGTCAAAGTTTTAGATAATGTAAACTTTGTGCTTGCAAAGGGCGAAAAACTTGCACTTGTAGGCGAAAACGAAGCCGCAAACACAGCGCTTTTAAAAATACTTGCAGGCGAAATGGAACCCGATAGCGGCAGTTACAAATGGGGCGTTTCAACCTCACAAAGTTATTTCCCACACGATAACAGCGAATTTTTCGAAGACTTTGACGGCGATTTAATTTCATGGTTAAGCCAATATTCAAAAGATACAACCGAAACATATCTTCGTGGCTTTTTAGGACGCATGCTTTTCAGCGGCGACGAAGTTTACAAGCCCGCAAAAGTTCTTAGCGGTGGCGAAAAAGTGCGCTGCATGTTAAGCCGCATGATGATGACAAACGCAAATGTATTGCTTTTAGATCAACCCACAAACCATTTAGATTTAGAGAGCATTCAAGCGCTTGACGACGGCCTTGCAGCATACCCCGGCAATTTAATTTTTGCCTCGCACGATCACCAATTTATAGACGATATTGCCAATAGGATTATTGAAATTCCAACAGGGCAAAGTGGATGCTTAGACCGCACAGGAAGCTTTGAAGAATTTTTGGAATGGAAGCACACAAGGGAAAAATAATTTTTTACGTGTTTATCCCCGTACAAATATTTAAACCCATCACGCAAAACACTAAAGGCAGTGACGAAACATTTTGGAGGTGCCCCCAAAGTCGCCTTCGCCAAAAGCGTCGGCAAAATTTTCGCCATATGTCACAAAAATGCTCATTAATACATACAGTATTGCTTGCGCTTTTTGTTTAATCTGGCATAAATTTTGCTCTAGTTTTTGCAAAGTCTTTGTTTGTCAACACCTCCATTTCGTCACTGCCTCTTTTCAATAAAAAATTATAAAATTTGCTTTTAGCTACAGACCTTTTTATGGGACACTGAAATTTATATAATAAAGACAACAAAAACACAAGGAGTTGCTTTTATTATGATTAAAATGGCTGAACTAGCACCAAATTTTATTTTCGAGGATGACGAATATTATATCTCTCCACCTAAAGACGAAAAATATGAACGTCATTTCGATGATTACTCTAGAAATATAGAGGAATGCTAATTTAGTAAATTAGCATTCCTCTTGTTTTTTATAAAACTATGTGGCACAAAAAAGCAAAGATAAGCTCTTGAGGCAAGGGATTGCGTTTTCTGTGGAAAACACCTCAGGGCGCTGCCCTAAGAACCCGAAATTTTTTGAAAAAAATTTAGTAAAACTTTTAACAAGATATAATTTAAATCGTAATAAACGTATGTAGCGGTTTGCTCCCATGCAATGGCAAAATACTTACGGCACTGTGCCACACACTGAAAACCAAAACAAAACTATATAACAAATTAACTATTCTTCATCTTTATGGTGGGCTTTTGGCATTCGTAGCCTAAACATAAGTGATGCCATTCGTATAATGGTAATAAGCGCAATAGCCATAATCATAGATATACTTGTCGGCACAGAAGTTAGCGCCATTGAAACATAAAACACACAGCCTAAAAATGCCGCTGTTGCATATAAATCTTCACTGCGTAAAACCCCGGGAACACGTCTTACAAAAACATCCCTTATAACGCCACCGCCAACGCCTGTAACAGTACCTAAAAACACAAGCAAGAATATATTATCCGCATGTCCTTTTTGTATGGCTGTGTTCACACCTATAACAGTAAATACCCCAAGCCCAATCGCATCTAATATAGTATATACTTTTAAAAACATTGCATCAGTTATGGGCTTTTTGTGCTTTCTTATATAAAAAAACACGATAAGCGAAGTTATAATTGCAATAAGCATATTTGTTGGGTTAACAAAGGCTGTCGGCGGCAATATCCCAAGAATAATATCCCTTGTGATGCCTCCGCCAACTGCTGTTGTTGTGCCTGTTATTATAATTCCAAGCATATCAAGGCGCTGGCGTACTCCCACCATCGACCCCGATATAGCAAACGCAAGTACACCCAAAATATCTAACACCGAAAAAAATATTTCGTCCATTTTATACTCCGCTATGCATTTGCAAGCATTTCAATTTGCTCTTTAATTCTTTCAAGAGATTCTTCTTTGCCCAAAACGCACATCAATTCACTTGCACCACCCGGCGTAACTGCCACACGTGCAATTGCAACACGAACAGCAAACATTACAGCACCGGCTTTAACTCCGCTTTGCTCAGCATACTCTTTAAGTTTTGCAAAAATTTCATCGTTTTTCCAGTTTGCGATACTATTAAGAATTTCATACGATGCCTCTAACATTTGTTTACATGTTTCAGGCGTCGTTTTGTTTTTCTTATTCACATAATCATCAGCTGTGCAAGGCAATCTCTTTGCCAAAAATTCCACTTTTTGGGGTATTTCATTAAACACTGCTGTGCGAGAAGCCAAAAGCGATGATACATCTTTTAATTGCTCGCTTGAAAATTCAGGCAACGCTTTTTTCAAATAAGGCAACGCCAATTCAAAAAATTCATCGGCACTTAACTTTTTAATGTATTCACCGTTAAACCACATCAATTTATCATAATCGAAAACCGATGGCGATTTACTTACGCCCTCAAGCGAAAATGTCTCTTTAAGTTCATCAAGTGTAAAAAATTCCTCGGTAGAATCTTTCGGACACCATCCCAAAAGTGCAATATAATTTAAAATAGCCTTTGGCAAATAACCTTGCTGTACTAAATCGCCAAAACTTACAGCACCATGCCTTTTTGAAAGCTTTGAAACCGCACCATCGTCTGTTCTGCCCATTAAAAGTGGCAAATGCACATATTTTGGACGCTCCCAATTAAATGCATCGTACAGCAAAACATATTTTGGTGTCGAAGTTATATATTCGCTTCCACGCACAACATGTGTAATTTGCATTAAGTAATCATCAACTACATGCGCAAAATTATATGTTGGCAACCCATCAGTTTTCATCAAAACTTGATCTTGCAACTCTTTATTTTCAGTAGAAATTTCACCAAAAATTTCATCGTAATATTTTGTCGTACCCTCAAGAGGCATTTTTTGCCTAATTACATACGGCACATTATTTTGCAAATTTTGCTCAATTTCTTCTTTGCTTAAATCTCTGCAATGCCTGTCATAACCGCCAATTTCGCCATCTTCATGCAAATTATCAAGGCGCTCTTTTGTGCAAAAACAGTGATATGCGCAATCGCTATCCACTAATTTTTGCGCATATTCTTTATAAATTTCTCTGCGCTCACTTTGAATATACGGCCCAAAATTTCCACCGATAACAGGACCTTCGTCATAATTCAAACCTGTTGTTTCAAGGGTATTCAAAATTACATCTGTTGCACCCTCAACCAAACGCACTTGGTCGGTATCTTCAATTCTTACTATAAATTTACCATCGTTTGCCCTCGCAAGCAAAAACGCATAAAGTGCTGTGCGCAAATTTCCTATATGCATATATCCTGTGGGGCTTGGTGCGAAACGTGTTTTAATAATATTGCTCATTATATTCTCCTAAAATTCATGCTAATTTATTTAAAACAGATGCCATTATATCTGTTCCTTTTTCTATTTGTTCTTTGTTTGGTGTTGAAAAATTAAGCCTTACAGCGTTAGTTTTTTCTTCACCCTGTGTCATAAATGCATAACCCGGCACAATTGCAAGCTTTTGTTTTAAACACTCGCTCACAAATTCATCAACATCTACATTTTCGGGCAAATATGCATAAATAAACATACCTCCATGTGGTTTAATATATTTTATTTGTGGGCATTTTTTGTCTAAATTTTCTGTCATTATCTCGGCTTTTTTTGCGTAAATTTCAGATATTCGCTGTATATGTTCATCAATATCCATCGAACGCAAAAGCTCGTTGCAAACTCGCTGCGCCCATACATTTGAATGCACGTCGCTAACTTGTTTTGCAATTACAAAATGCTTTGCCAATTCTTTTGGGCAAATACAAAATGCTGTACGCATACCCGGACACATTATTTTTGAAAAACTACCCGCATAAATTACAGCGCCATTTGTATCCATACTTTTGTATGGCAAAATTCTCTCACCGCTAAATCTAAGTTCACCATAAGGGTCGTCCTCTAAAATAGGCACATTGTATTTAACACATAAATCATATATTTTTTTTCGTTTTTCAAGGCTTGTTGTATAACCGCATGGGTTTTGAAAATTGGGAATGGTGTAAAAAAATTTAGGTTTATTTTCAGCGCTTAAAACTTTTTCAAGTTGTGTAAGACAAACGCCGTCCTCTTGCATTTCAACAGGTGCAATCCCGGCCCCATAAGAATAAAAAGCGTTGTATGCACCTAAAAAAGCAGGGCTTTCCGCTGCGATAATATCCCCATCATTACAAAGGCATTTTGTCGCAAATTCCATTATCTGCTGGCTGCCAGAAGTTATTAAAACTTCGTCATCTTCTTTAACCATTTTTTCGTTTTCACGCCTGTTGGCAAATTTTTTAACCGCCTCAATAAATTCAGGCACGCCCTCACTTACCGAATATTGCAAAACGCTGTCACTTTTTTCACTTAAAAGCATGGCAGATTTTTGCGCAATTTCATCTTTCGGAAAAGTATCAACAGCAGGGTTTCCGCCTGCAAAACTAATTAAGGTAGGGTCGCTCATTTGTTTTAAAATTTCACGTATTATTGACGGCTTCATATTTGCCATTCGCCTTGAAATATTATAGTTCATAAATGCTCCTTTTGCAAATTTTAATCATGCTCTTGCCAATCTAAACTGCGTCCCACGGCTTTTTTCCAACCACGCAAAAATTTTATGCGCTCTTCATCGCACATTTCAGGCTCGAATTTAACATCATGTGTCCAAAGTTCTTTAATTTCTTGCTTGTTTTTCCAAACGCCTGTAGCAAGCCCTGCCAAATATGCCGCACCTAAAGCTGTTGTCTCCCTTATCATTGGGCGGCGAAGGCTTATGTTTAAAATATTGCTTTGGAATTGCATTAAAAATGCATCTCTACTTGCGCCACCATCAACTTTAAGCTCGGTAATAGGTAAATTTATGTCTTTTTCCATTGCGTGCACAAGGTCAGCGCTTTGGTATGCTATGCTCTCTTGCGCCGCACGAATCAAATGCTCTCTTTTTGTGCCACGTGTTATGCCAACAATTGTACCACGTGCGTACATATCCCAATAAGGTGCGCCAAGGCCTGTAAACGCCGGCACAATGTAAACCCCGCCTGTGTCGTTAACTTTTTGGGCGTAATATTCGGCGTCTCTGCTTTCATTAAAAAAGCGCATTTCGTCCCTTAGCCACTGTATAACCGCACCCGCAACAAAAACACTGCCCTCAAGCGCATAATTTATTTCATGCCCTTCGCTTGCGGCAATTGTTGTAATTAGTCCGTTTTTGCTTTTAAATGCCTCGTTACCTGTGTTCATTAAGAAAAAGCAACCTGTGCCGTAAGTGTTTTTTGCCTCGCCTTTTTCAAAACAGCATTGACCAAAAAGTGCAGATTGTTGGTCGCCTGCAATTCCGGCAACAGGTATGTTTACACCACCGACATTTGCCATGCCGTACACTTCGCTTGATGATAAAACCTCGGGTAAAATCACACGTGGGATATTCAAAGCATCAAGCATTTTTTCATCCCAGCAAAGATTATGTATATCATAAATCATTGTACGGCTTGCATTTGTTCTATCGGTTACATGCACAGCGCCGTTTGTAAGCTTCCATAAAAGCCATGTGTCAATCGTGCCAAAAAGAATTTCGCCGTTTTCTGCTTTTTCTCTTGCACCGCTGACATTATCAAGTATCCATTTTATTTTTGTGCCGCTGAAATATGCATCGGGCACAAGGCCTGTTTTGTCCTTTATATAATCTTTCATGCCGTTTGCGACAAGTTCGTCCACTATCGGCGCTGTGCGACGACATTGCCAAACAATGGCATTATAAATCGGTCTACCTGTATTTTTATCCCACAAAACTGTGGTTTCACGTTGGTTTGTTATTCCTATTGCGGCAATATCTGCTGTATTAACACCACTTTTTGCGATAACTTCCATCATCACCGCATATTGTGAAGCCCAAATTTCCATTGGGTCGTGCTCTACCCAGCCTTCGTTTGGGTAAATTTGCGCAAATTCTCTTTGTGAAATCTCCACAATATTTTGCGCATCATCGAACAAAACCGCCCTAGAGCTTGTTGTTCCTTGATCTAAAGACAAAACATAACGAGCCATTATAACATCTCCCTTAAAATGTGATAATTTTATCTGCAATTAATTTTAAATACGATTAAGTTTGTCATCGTTTTATTATACCATAAAACGATGTGATTTTTACAGAGTAATTTGTGATTTTTTTATTTTCATAATGCTTAGCCTATAGGAGATATTTCCTATAGGCTAATTGTATGCTTTATTGTTAAAATTGCTGTTTCTGCGATTCTTCGCTTCGCTCAGAATGACGAGGGGTAATGTCTGCTTTATAGTAGCACCTAACCGCCTCATGCGCTAGAAAGCGCACAGTACAAGGCAAAAAGAAATGACGTGAGGGCGCATACTTTTAGTATGTAACCGAACAGGCTTTTCGCATTTAACGCAGTAATGTGTGCTTTATAGTAGCACCTAACCGCCTCATGCGCTAGAAAGCGCACAGTACAAGGC
>CAYJGV010000019.1:17063-27746 GCA_964369715.1 uncultured Bacteroides sp.
TGTAACCGAACAGGCTTTTCGCATTTAACGCAGTAATGTGTGCTTTATAGTAGCATGAGGCTTCTGGTTGCAACAATATCCGCCCCACTGCCGCAAACATCTTTAATTATAACTTGCCCTAAAGTTACCGGTGCAGTTAATTTTACATCATCAAGCAAGTGCATTGCATTAAAAACGTCCTCTTTTGGCAGGGGTTTATTGCTTTTAACGCTTACTCTTGGGTACATTGCGCCGTCTACTGCTACGGTTGATGTCAGCACACGCACGGGTGCTGTCAGTTCTGCTATGGCATATTCTTCGCCTCGTTTGCACTCGTTGCCCTTTACATTATACCCGTTTTGCGTATCTATTTGCAAGCGGCACCCTTTTGGGCAAACTATGCATACCATGTTTTTCATAATAACCTCTTTTCTTAGCCAATTTTTATAATTCGGTTAGCCAAACCGATACAATACGAACCCGTTCGGATTACATCTGATTGGCTATGCTTACTGTTATTTTTTCGTTAATATTTGCCTTTTGCAAAAATGCTTTTGGCAAAGCTATTTTTTCCATTTCTCCTGGCGCTGCATGTTCTCGTTTAAATTCTGCAAGTTTTTCTTCACCGTTCATTACAATCACTTTACAGTTTTTATATACTTGCCTAACCCTGAAGAACACATTTATCAATTTTTCATCTGTGTTTGCATTTATAAATTGCGGTACGGTGTAAGAAACACCCTCGCCGTTTTGCAATTTGAAAACATCGTCTTTTTTATTGTTTTTTTCATTTATAGCGTTCACATATTTTGCGGCAGATTTCCCTGCCGTCATGCTTTCCATTGTCACAAAATCCACAAGGTCGTGCACATGAACGACATTTCCGCACGCAAACACACCTGCCATACTTGTTTGCATATTTTCAAATACAAGGGGTCCATTTGTTCGTGTATCTATCTCGATATTTGCAGAGCGTGTCAATTCATTTTCCGGTATTAACCCAACACTTAAAAGCACGGTGTCACAATCAAATTCCATTTCTGTGCCTTTTATCGGTGTTCGGTTTTCATCTACTTTTGAAACAATTACCTTTTCAACACGGTTTTCACCCTCTATTTTTGTGATTGTATGTGATAAATAAAGCGGTATATCGTAATCTTCAAGGCATTGCACAATATTGCGCATCAATCCACCGGAATAAGGCATAAGCTCTACACACGCAAGCACTTTTGCACCCTCTAAAGTCATGCGCCTTGCCATAATAAGCCCTATATCGCCACTGCCCAAAATCACAACACGCTTGCCAACCATATAGCCCTCCATATTGACATAACGCTGTGCTGTGCCTGCCGTAAAAACACCCGATGGTCTTGTACCGGGTATATTAACAGCGCCCCTTGTGCGCTCTCTGCACCCCATTGCCAAAACCACACTGTAAGTGTTTAAAACTTCGTAGCCTCGTTGCTCGCTCATAACATGCACTTGCTTAATATTGTTAATGCCCTCTTCAAGGCTTAAAACCATTGTGTCTATGTGCAAACTTATATTTGCTTCTTTAACCATTTTTGCAAAACGGCCTGCATATTCAGGGCCTGTAAGCTCTTCTTTAAAATAATGAAGACCAAAACCATTGTGTATACATTGGTTTAATATGCCGCCCTCTTCTTTGTCACGCTCAATTATCAATATATTTTTAAGTCCGTTTTCATGCGCACTAAGCGCCGCTGCAAGCCCTGCAGGCCCTGCACCGATAACAACTAAATCGTAAATCATTTTGTACCTCCGCTGACATTTTTTGTGTACCCTGTTAAAATATAAGTGCCTTCTTGTTCTTGTAAAATGTCCAATTGATTTTTGCCTAGTTCACGTGCCAAAATTTCAACTACCCTCGGGCCGCAAAAACCGCCTTGACAACGCCCCATGCCTGCACTAGCACGCCTTTTCACTCCGTTTACAGAACACGGTGGTATCGGCGCATTTATGCTGTCGATAATTTCACCTTCTGTTATAGTAGCACATCGGCAAATTACACGTCCATACGATGGGTTTTGTTTGATAATTTCGGCTTTTTGCTCTTGTGAAAGCTTGTTAAACCTCACTTTTTTTCTTGTGTTGTCAAAATTGTCTTTTTCTGTTAAATTCAATCCGCCCTCGCTTAATAATTGAGCGGCACGCTCACCTATTGCCGCTGCCGCACTAAGCCCTGGAGATTTTATTCCGGCCAAATTCAAAAAGCGTTTATTTGTATTTTTTGCAAATTCTATTATAAAATCTTCTCTGTCGGCATGTGCCCTAAGGCCGGCAAAACTGCGTATATTTGCCCTTAAATCAACGCTTGGCACGCTTTTGTATGCATTTTTCGCAACAGTTTCAAGGCCTTCAAACGATGTTGCTAAATCACTTTTTTGGACATCTTGCGCATTAGGGCCAACGATTAAATTTCCGTGTACCGTTGGCGAAACCAAAACGCCTTTTCCAATATTTGTCGGGCATTGAAAAACAATGTGGTTCACTCTTTCGCCCTCGGTTTTATCCAGCAAAAAATATTCGCCCTTATTTGCATTTATTGTAAAGCTGTGCTCTGCAATTAAATCGTTCACTTCATCGGCATAAATTCCTGCGGCGTTCACTATGTATTTTGCCTTAAAATCACCTTTGCTTGTGTTTATTAAATATGGATTTTCGCCTTCGCTTAATTGCGTTATACCTGTCACTTTTGCGCTTAATTCTACCATCACGCCATTTTTCACCGCAGTTTGTGCCATTGCAAGCGCATATTCCCATGGGTCTACAACTGCAGCACTTGGCGCATAAAGCGCCGATGTTACGTCATCGCTGATATTGGGGTCGATTTTTTTCACTTGCTCTTTTGAGAGAATTTGTATGTCGGGCACTTTGTTTGCAATGCCGTTCTCATACAGTTTTTTTATGTGCTTTTCATCTTGTTCATTAAATGCAAGCACTAAAGAGCCAATTTGGTTGTATGGCACATCAAGAGCCGCACAAATTTCTTTTGCCATGGCACTGCCTTTTACATTTAAATACGCCATATCCGTACCGGGCTTTGGGTCATACCCTGCGTGTAAAATTGCGCTGTTTGCTTTTGTTGTGCCCATTGCAACATCGTTTTGCGCCTCTAAAACAAGCGTTTTAACGTTATATTTTGCCAGAGCATACGCTGTTGCGGCGCCGATTACACCAGCGCCTATTATTGCTACATCATACATAAATTTTCCTCCATTTGTGCGTTTGCAGGCAAAAAAAAGAAAAACCTAACAAACGCAAGATATATTTAACTTGCGCACAGTTTTGTTTTTCTCTAAATCTCTAAACAAATATTTAATTGAGACTTATATAATAACATACATTTTATATAAAATCAATTGTCTATTCGTCACATAAATTATGCAACAAATTATTACATTTTTACAATAGCCTTGCAAAATTGCAATAAAATTATATAATATAAGGTATATACACTACTTTTACACATGAGGTGATTCATTTGAAGAAAATTGTTTTAATTTTTATGGCTTTAACATTAGGTTTATTTGCTTCGTGCGCTCAAGAAGAGACGCAAAGTGTTGCAAGAGAGCCTATTGTTCTGCCGCAGACACAGCCTGTGGAAGAAGCACAGCCCGAGAATATAATGCTGACTTTTTCGGCAAGCGGTGATAATTTAATACATGACGGAATTTATTTACAGGCGGCAGCAAGGGCAACAGATGGCGGATATGATTTTTCATACTGCTATGAAAATGTAAAAGATTATATATCATCGTTTGACATAAGCCAAATCAACCAAGAGACGCTTATTAATGATGTTTTACCGGCATCTTCTTACCCTATGTTTTCAACGCCCGGTGAAATGGGACACGATTTATACGACGCCGGTTTCAGAGTTTTTAGCCTTGCAAATAACCACACATATGATAAAGGCGCAACCGGCCTTAGTGCAACAATGGATTATTGGGCACAAATGCCTGAAGATGTTTACATCAGTGGCATACACGAAGACAACACCGATTACACAGACATAGAAGTGCAAGAAACAAACGGCATGAAAATTGCTCATTTGTGCTATACCGAAATGACAAACGGTATCCCAAAACCTTCAGATTCTACATATCATGTAGTTTTAACAAGTGAAACCGCCATTATACAAAGCCAAATAGAGCTTGCCAAATCAATGGCGGATATTGTAATTGTAAATGTGCACTGGGGCAATGAATACAGCCGTGTTTTCACCGATGCCCAAAACGCGCTTGCGCAAAACATGGCAAACTGGGGCGCAGATTTAATCATCGGCACACATCCGCATGTGGTGCAAGATGCCCAATGGCTTACAGCGCAAGATGGAAGAAATGTTTTTGTTGCATACTCACTTGGTAATTTTATAAGCACACAAAACAGGGCAGACACTATGATTGGCACTGTTTTGGAATGTGAATTTGTGAAAGAAACAGACGAAAACGGCACAACAACATCAGCTGTCATTAATCCTAAATTAAAACCTGTTATAACCCATTACGACAGCAATTACACAAATGTCCGTGTTTATATGTACGAGGATTACACAAGCGAGCTTGCAGATTCTCACGGAATAAACGCATGGGCACCTGAATTTGGCATGGATTATATAATAGACCTTGTAAGTTCTACTATAAGCGCAGAGTTTTTAGTGCTATAGCACAAACTATTAAATCAGGTTTTCTGCCACCAAACTTAAAACAAAATCATTAAACTATTTCTTTTATAACACATTAAAAACAGCGTGGAATTTCTTCCAAGCTGTTTTTTTATTTCGCTTATTCAAAATTTGCTTCAATTGCACTCATTACATCTTGTGCGTCGTTTGCAATAACTAGTATAATTGCACCGTCACTTGTTGTAGAAATCATAGCATTTTGCGCTATTTCATATTGATCAGGTAAATAATTCTCAAAATCCTTTTGCTTTTGTGCTGCAAAATTCTCAAGGCTTTGTTGCACTGATTCTTCATTGCCTTCTGTAGGATAAAAAATGCCAACGCCATAAGCATTTACAATTGTTCCTGCCACACTAAATGCATAGCTTTCACAATTTTCCAAATCAAAACTTGCACTTTCCATAGTCATTTGAATATTTACTTGCATATCATCTTCGCTTAATTCAAAGGGGTTATGTGTCATTGTCATTCCGCTTGCATCACCGGCTATTACAGGAAGCCCACTGTTTTCATCATCGCTTCTCGTCGATGTAATGATATCAGAAAGCTCTTGTGGTGTTTTAACACTTACCTCTTGTGTTGTTTCGCTCTCGCTAGATGTTTGCTCTTGTGTTGTTTCGCTCTCGTTTGTTGCACATGCTGTTAAAAACAGGCTTAATGCCATTAAAACAGTAATGCTTAAAAGTAATTTTTTCATCTTTTTCTCCTTAAACCGAATTATTTATCTCGGCTGTTTTTGCTACACTTTATTGTGTAGCTGTTTTTATTTTTTTATGAAAAACAAATAATAGCAATTTAAATGTTTTTCTAAATAGTGTTGACACTATCTAACTAATATACGTTTCTTACGACTGTATTATTGCAATACAAACATGAACTTTGTGTGAATTTATCTAAGTAACTTACTTAACAATTTACTAGGGCAATAAAACAGGGGTCAATATCTACACCATGCGCATGTCAAAATTGTACATGCGCAATGATGTAACATCAACCCCTATAAAATATTCAATTAAAACTGCACAAAACAATTATGGTGTAACTGCACCTGTGTGAACAGGACAAGTGCCTAAAACTGTTTCGTCTTTATAATATCCGGCATGAGATGGACAACTTGCCCCAGCCAATGCGCCCGAAACTGTGCAGAACCTTGCAATTACAACGTCTTCGTTTTCAAGTGCACTTTGTGGGAAATCTATAACAGGATATTGCTCGGTATCAGCTTGCTCAGTGTTCATAATCTCTTGCCAAGCCAAAATGCCCGGGTGCCTTGTAGAGCCTGCTACATAACGTGTCATAGGTTCGTTTTCATCGTATCCATACCAGAAAGCGCTAGAATAATATGGCGTTAAACCAACAAACCAGATATCTTTGTTCTCATTTGTAGTACCTGTTTTGCCTATGCTATCCATTCCTGCCTCATCGGCGCTCATGTAAACACCTGTACCGCTAACCATAACCTCGCGCAATAAGCGGTTTGTGATATAAGCTGTATCCTCGCTTATTGCTTGAACACGGTTTACATCCGGCTGTAATTCAATGCGTCCATATGCGTCCTCTACGCTGACATAAGCATGTGGAGAATAGAATTGTCCGCCATTGCCGTGCATCATATATGACGCCGCAACTTGATAAGGCGACATACCATGCGCCATTGAACCAAGCGCCATCGGTGCAAGTGATCTATCACCGTTAACACCATCAACAAGAGTATCCACTTCAAGGGTATCCGCCAAGAAACTATACATTTCATCGACACCGACAAGTGCCGCAAACGAAACCGCAACAGTGTTTATAGAATGCCTTACCGCCTCGTACACTGTCATTGGCGCATAAGTGTAAGTCATGCTATAGTTGTTGGGCCAGCCTCTTGCATTACCCGATTCATCAACATAATCTGTTGTGTAAGGTTGGTCTACCCTCGTGGAAGAATATGTCGCTATATCGTATTCTATCGCAAGCGGATAAACCGTTATACCTTTTATTGTAGAACCGATGGAGCGTGTTATATCCGAACCACGGTTAAGTGTTCGATCAGCAGTTTTTTGTCCCAAACCACCGACAATCGCCACTAATTCGCCTTTATAGTTAACTGTGGCACCTGCCGCTTGCGTTGTAATAGTTTGCGGTTCAGGCTCTTCGCCATTAGCATCTAAAATTACATTACCGTAAGAATCTGTCGGCTGCCAATCCTCAATCGGAAACTCTGCCCAATATTCGCCACGAAGGAAAACATCTTCCATAGTTTCTTGTAAAGTTGGGTCAACAGTTGCATAAATACGTAAACCACCATTGTAAAGCCAATCAAGTGCCTCTGCCTCTGTTACGCCATTTTGCTCTTCATAATCATCTAAAAGTTCGTTGATAAGTGTATCTACAAAGTAATTGTTGTTTGAAGTTGTCGCTGCATCTTCATCTACAATTGTCTCGTAAATCGAAAGAGGTTCGGCCAATGCCTCGTTGTACTCTTGCTCTGTTATAAGCCCTTGATTATACATTTCCCAAATAACTAAATCACGTCTTGCAAGGTGTTGCTCAGGGTTTGTTATCGGGCTGTATGCTGTCGGGTTTTTTGTGATACAAGCTATGGTTGCACACTGTGCAATTGTCAAAGGCTCTGTGCCGTTTTCAATGCTATCTTCTGCGCCAACATATTTGTTAAAATACCTATTTGCACCTGCTTGCACACCGCCAATATTACCTGTTAAACTTATAGTGTTTAAATATGCTTCTAATATTGTATATTTACTAAAACGATTTTCAAGCGTAAACGCACGGAAAATCTCCCTTATTTTACGAAGATAACCCGCTGTGCCCTCGTCATCATCATCATCAGTTATATTTTTAATAAGCTGTTGTGTGATGGTTGAAGCGCCCTCTTGCGAACCCCTCAAATAAGAGCCTGTGAAAGCAAGGCTAAGCTCGTTTAATATAGCGTAAATTGTACGCCTATAGTTGATGCCCTCATGCTCCCAATAAGTTTGGTCTTCAATCGCAACAAATGCGTCAATTAAATTTTGGTCGATATCGGGCAAATCTACCCAAACACGGTTTTCAACAGGACTATCCAAGCGTTGGTATTCATGCCAAACTTCTTGTCCGTCCTCGTTTATATCCCTATAATAAATTATGCTTGTGTATGCCAAATCAAGCTGTTCTAAATCTAAAAGGGCGTCGTCCCCTGCTGTTGCTTCAACAAGGTACATGCTAAGCATAACGGCAACGGTTGAACCGGCAATTATACCAAGGCACCCAAGCACAACTAAAAATTTAAAGAAAATTATTAATATTGCAAGGAAAATATTTCTTTTCTTTTTAACTTTTTTGGTGCGCTTTTTGCTTGTTTGCGAAACACTTGCAGGCTTATTGCCATCGCTTGGCACGCCGCCTGTCTTATTTGTTGTAGGTTTTTTGTTATTTATTTTAATCGCCTCCACGGTTTTATGTTCATTCAACCTGTATTTAAATCCCCTCTTTTTCATCAGTTTAATTACAAGTTAAATTTATTATTTATCAATATAGTATTTATATACAACAACTTATTATAACATATTATTTCATTTTTGAATATAGCAAAAATACAATTAAAATTTAATTATATTGCATAACACTAAATTTTATGCACATACTGCAATAAGAGGTGAGAAATATGACTAAATTTTGGCTTTTTATTCCAATTGGCGCAGTAGTAACAATTGCTTTTATTATGATGACATACACTTTTTTCTTTCCACGTCCGGAATATAACCCAACTTACACTATAACATCTATGGACGGGCAAGTGGTTTTATGCGAAAAAGGCAGTGACGAACCGCTAATTCGCTATGAAATATATACCGTTTTGCTTCCTAAAGCCGACGCACAGACAATAAAAAACGGCATTGATGTTAAGAATTTTGTCGAAGCACAAAGCATTTTGGAGGATTTTGGCTTGTAAAAATCCTCTTTCATGTTTTTCACAAAATTAATCACAAGCAATATTAAAAAACACTGGTTTAATGCATAATTTTTAAATATATACTTTAAATTTATTTCACTGATTAACAGTATACTTGTTTTCACAAAATTAAACAAGATAAAAAATATTACAAAAAGCTACAAATTATTATAAATTTATGTTAAAATACTATAAAGAAAACAAACAAAGGAGCATTATTGTGCAAATTTTGGATTATCCTTTCGATGGTGCGTATATTTTACAAAAAAAACGCAGTATCAAACGTGAACTTTTACAAAAAGAAAATTTAATAAATAAAAAAATCGCTATCATGAGTGGTTCTACAATAGGCGATATAAAAAATATTTTAGAGCTTTTTTTGCTTAACCACGGCATCAAGCCTGAATTTTACGAGGGCTCTTATGGGCTTTATTACGAAAATTTGGTTTTTGATGATGGCAGCTTGAAAGAATTTGCGCCCGACATAATTTACATTCACACAAGCATGCATAATTTAGCCGATTTGCCAAATTTAAGCTATAGTGACGATGCCGCCGCCGAGCTTTTAAACAGCACTTTTGCAAAATTTGCACATATGTGGCAAGAGGCGGCTAAATTCAATTGCCCTATTATACAAAACAATTTCGAGCAAATTTCTCACCGCATATTAGGCAATAAAGACAGTGTTATGCCACAAGGCGCCTTGCGTTTTATCAACGATTTAAACGCAAAATTTGCCGATTACGCGCACAAAACACCCGGTTTTTACATAAACGATATACAATATTTAGCCTCGTGCATTGGGCTTGACAATTGGTATAACGAAAGCGTATACTACGCCTACAAATACACAGTCAACACGCCGTATATCGCCGATTTATGCCATAATATTGCAAATATTATCAAAAGCATTTTTGGCAAAAACAAAAAGGCTGTCGTTCTCGATTTAGACAACACGCTTTGGGGCGGTGTTATCGGTGACGACGGTGCCGAAGGCATTGTTCTTGGCAAAGAAAGCCCTGAAGGGCTGGCTTACACTGAATTTCAAGAGTATTTGAAACAACTTTCGTCTCTTGGTGCAATGCTTCACGTTTGCAGTAAAAACGAGGAACAAAACGCAGTTTTGGGCTTTGAAAGAAGCGACAGCGTTTTAAAGAAAGATGATTTTTTATGCTTTAAAGCGAATTGGGAGCCAAAACATATTAACATCGCTAATATTGCAAGTGAAATGAATGTTGGGGCAGACAGTTTTGTTTTTGTTGACGATAATCCGGCAGAGCGTGAAATTGTTAAAACACATATAAAAGGCATTGCCGTGCCTGAACTCACTGCACCCGAACATTATATAAAAGTGCTTGACAGGGGCGGATATTTCGAAACTACAACACTTTCAGACGATGACAAAAAGCGCACAGAAATGTATCGCCAAAATTTACAAAGGGCAGCACAAACCCAAAATTATGGCGATTATAACGATTATTTAAAAAGCCTTGAAATGAATGCAGACATCTTAGCTTTTTCAAGCGAACACGCCGAGCGCATAACACAGCTTATTAATAAAACTAACCAGTTTAATTTGACAACAAAACGTTACAACCCAGAGCAAATTTCTTCACTTATAGACAGTAAAAACCACATAACTTTATATGGTCGCCTTGTAGATAAATTCGGCGACAATGGAATTGTTACGGCATTGATAGCCGAAATTGACGATAACACGGCAAAAATCACATTGTGGGTTATGAGTTGCAGGACATTTAAACGCCATTTAGAATACGCAATGTTTGATGCACTTATAAGCGAGTGTAAAAAATTAGGCATAAAAAAGATAAAAGGCGATTTTTATCCAACTGCAAAAAATTTGCCTGTTAAAGAATTTTATGATAGTATAGACTTTACAAAGGTAAGCGAAGATGAAAACGGCAATAAATATTACGAATTTAATATTGCTGAGAATTACAAAAATTTAAACGCTGTAATTGAGATAAACTAAGATAATTCTTGCTTTTCCACTGTCATTCTGAGCGCAGCCGAAGAATCCGCAATTACAGACAAACCT
>CAYJGV010000020.1:0-27704 GCA_964369715.1 uncultured Bacteroides sp.
TTTCACGCTTTTTATTTCACTAGGCTTTACATCATAACTTTTTATGCATTTTTGAAAATATTGTACACTGTGCCAAGTGTTAAATTTATATCCGCAGTTTTTGAAAACTCCTGTTTTTTCAAATCCAAGTTTTTCATGTAATTTTTCACTTCTTTTATTTGGAAAAGTAATTCCGGAATAGACATTATAAAAACCTTGCTCTTTTACCAATTCTAACAAAGCACTGTAAAGCTTAGTTCCGATGTTCTTACCAAGGCAATCTTTATCTAAATATATGGTTGCTTCAACATCATAGCAATATGCAGCACGCTCTTTGAATAAATTGGCATATGCAAAACCTAGTGTTTTGCCGCCTTCAATATAAAGTAAAAAAGGGTAAAAACTGCTTATTTTATCTATTCTTTGTGTAAAATTTTCTAAAGAGGGGACTTCAATTTCAAAAGTATAGGCCGTTTCTTTAATATAGTAAGAATATATTCTTAAAATTTCCTCACTATCTGCTATAGTAGCCTGTCTAATGTTTTCAAATCTCATAAATTAAAATCTCCTGTAAAATTTAAAACAGAATTTTATCTGCTTGCAATTGCCATTTTTGCTGCAAAGTAAGAATCGTTTGTGAATGAATCAAAGCTGTATAAAAACAATACTTTATCGTAGCCGTATTCGCTCATTATATCGTCAAGCAGCATGGTGTTCATTCTAAAATCTACTATTCCTATTTGCTCATAATTCGCTGTTAAATATGGAATAAAGCTGTTTGCGTAGCTGTCTTTAACAACTAAAATTTTACCCTCACCGCTGCCTTCAAGCTCTGAATAAGCATTGTTTCCTCTTAAATATGCTGCATATTTATCACGTTCATTAAACATGTCGTAATCATAAATAGCACCATCTTCAATGTTTTCTTCACCGTTTAAGCTTGTGTTAAGCACCGATAAATTATAAGGTAAATCATAGTATGTCATTTCATCGGGCACAACATTATAATTGCGAGATTTTGAATAGTGTGTGCCGTAAAAATCAGGTATTTGAACTGCTGTGTATGAATTTGTATCAAATACTTCAAGGCCATTTTGCTCGCAATAATATTCATAAGCTAAAAATGCACCAAGGCTTGTCCAGTGATGGTCTGTCCTGTAATAAATATATTCATCGGTGTGGCCAATAAATGCATCATATACATTTACAACATTTGCACCGGCATCTTCAAGTTCTGCATACATCTCATCTATATAAGAAAGTTCGCTTACCATAGGTGCAGCAAAAGGTAATTTATCAGATAAAACCTCAGCAGAAGAGGGGACAATCATAACATCCATTACACCGGGGTGCCTTTGTGCAAAAATTGAAAGCGCCTCAACATTATTATAATAACGATTTTCATCGTCTAAGCTAAACGATTTTGCAAATAGATAATCATCTTCACCGTAAAGAATATCATTGTTTTCGGTTTTTAAAAGGGCATATTCAGTTCGGCTTTTTAAATCTATCCATGTGTTTCTTCCTAAAAATTGATCTTTTACAAAGGCTTCATAGTCTTGCATCCATGAATTTGATAAAACATCTTTTAAATTAAATTCAGGCATTTGTTGCAACGATCTGTTTTCAAGTTCTGAAAATTCGCTTTTGGGCCATATGAAATCCAGTAATGAAAAACCCATTAAAAAAATAAAAAAGATGAACACAATAGGAAAGCGCTTAATATTATTAAATAATTTTTTCATTGTTCATCCTCCTTTAAAAACGGAAATATAAAAATGGGCTGTTAGTAGCATCAACCATATATGCAATGGTAAGTGTTAAAATAGCAGTTAAAACTAAGCCGCGTATAATTTTATTTTCCTTAATTTTATCATAGAATATTTGTGGTAATTTTGTGCAGCATAGAATACCCACGATTAATAAAACAGCGTAGTTACGTAAGAAATAAAGTGCCGACACACCATCACTAAAATTAAATAGCTTAATAAATAAAGAATTTAATGTTACGCCGCTATCACTGCCAACAAAGAATGCCCAGCCTATAATCACAAGGAATAATGTGTAAATATGTGGCCAAACTTTGCCTTTTTCTAAATGTTTTAGTAAAAATGCTTTTTCTATCATCAGTAGAATAAAATAGTAAACTCCCCATAAGACAAAGTTCCAGTTTGCACCATGCCAAAAACCTGTCAAAAGCCAAACAACGGCTAAATTAAATATTTGCCTTTTTAATCCGTTGCGGTTTCCGCCAAGTGGAATATATACATATTCTCTAAACCACCCTGAAAGCGTCATGTGCCATCTGCGCCAAAAATCTGTTATACTTCTTGCAATGTATGGCAAATTAAAGTTATCAGGGAAATCAAAGCCAAGCATTTTACCCATACCAATGCCCATCATAGAATAACCGGAGAAATCAAAATAAATTTGCATTGTATAAGCGATTATGCCAATCCAAACAAGCCCTGATGATGCATTTTCTATACCAATGCCGGGCTCCCATATACTGCCCGAGTATTGTCCGGTGATTTCATACCATAAAGCGCTTATGCCATCTGCTAGTAAAACTTTTTTTGCAAGGCCGAATATAAAAAGGCTAATTCCTTCATCAATTCGGCTTAAAGTTACACGCCCTTCTAAAACATGAAGTCTTTCGGCAACGTCTCTATATTTTACAATAGGCCCAGCAATTAATTGAGGGAACATTACAACATATGCACCAAAATTAATAATATTATATTCAGTTTCGACATTTTTTCTGTAAACGTCAATTGAATAACTCATAGTTTGGAAAGTGTAAAAACTTATACCAAGTGGCAAAGTTAAGCTTAAAGGTGAAATTGAAAGCCCAAAAAGCATATTTATGTTTTCTATGAAAAAGTCGGTGTATTTAAAATACATCAACATGCCAACACTAACAACAATGCTTAAAATTAATGCAGTTTTTCGAATATTGTCATTGTGTTTGAATTTATCCATAATTACACCGGCGATGTAATTTGTTAAAATTAACACCACCATTACAGGGAAAAGTCTAATTTCGCCCCACGAATAAAACACAAGGCTACATATAAATAGCGCAGTGTTTTTGAATTTTGGCGGCACAATATAATATATCGCCAAAGTTATGGATAAAAACCTAAATAAAAATAAAACTGTGCTGAAAACCATTTCCTAGCTCCGTTCAATTATAATATAAGTATAATAAAAACACGAGCAAGTAATCTTTTTAAAATTAAGACTGCTTGCTCGTTATGCTGTTAAATTACAAAATGCTAAATTTATTGAAGCGCACTGTCAATAGCCGCTTGAACATCGTCATAGCTTACATCAGGTGCGGCAATAGCAAGAACTGCAACGTCAGCTTTTTGTGTTACAATGCCACCTTCGGCTTGTGTTATGCTTGTTTCAAATTCAGGATAATTTGATAAAAATGAAACATTAGCTGCTTTATATGCTTCAAGTTCTGCAACAACATCGTCAATAGTGCCATCAGTTGCTTTAATAACTATAACAGTTCCCGAAACACCATTAACGCCACTTTCAAAACCTGCAAATTCAGCAATATTATCCATTGTCATGCCAATTGCATAATTTAAAGTTTCCTCATTAATTTCAAGCTCTTCTTGAATTGCGCATGAGTCTTTAACTGCGCTTGCAATTTCTGCAGTGGTGTTTTCTACAGTTTCGCCGCCGCATGCAGTTAAAAGCAATGTCAGCGAAAATATAATTGTTAATATAATTGTATTTTTTTTCATGATTGATTTCCTTTCGAATCGATTAAAATTTGTTCAAAAATAAATGTATACTTAATAATAAAATTCATTAAAGCATTTAATAACATCTAAAATATATTAACATAATTTTTAGCATTTTGCAATAAATATAAGTCTTTTTTTGTCGATTATTTCAAATGTTATTATAAGATTATTTATTTATTACTTGTATTTGTATATACAAAATTGAAAAATTGTTATAATATATAAAATATGTTAAAAAACCACTTGCTTAATCGAATTTTTAAAAATACGATTAAAATAAAAATTTAATTATAATAGGAGAATATATTGCGTATTAAAATTAATTATAAATTTATATTTTTCATACTGTTTGTATGTGCACTTCTTTTTGTATTTTTTTATATAAATACAAAAAATAATATTGCTCATGATGAAGAATTTTACAGCCATTCCAGTTTTGCGATGAGCACTATCGTCACGCAGGAAGTATATGGTGAAAACGCCCAAAAAGCTGCGTTAGAGGTAGAAAACGCATTTGTTGAATTTGAAAAAACTTTATCTTTGTATGACGAAAATAGCGATATTTCTAAAATAAATAATTCATCAGGCGAAAATGCGGTTGTGGTTTCGCAGCTTACTTTAGAATTATTAAAGCAAGCACAAGAATTATCATTAAAAGAGCAAGACGGATTTGCGCTTACGCTTGCACCGCTTAGCCTTGCATGGGGTTTCACTTCGGATAATCCACAAGTTTTAAGCGAGGAAGAAATTAATGCAATGCTGCCCTTAGTAGATGATGCAAAATTATTTATTGATGAAGAAAACAGCACTGTTATGCTTCTTGAAAAAGGACAGGCTATTGATTTAGGTGCAATTGCAAAGGGTGCGGCATGCGCTATAGCCAAACAAATATATATAGAAAATAATATTGAAAGCGCTGTTATATCTATAGGCGGAAATGTTTTTATACATGGACAAAAGCCTGATGGCACAAATTATAAAGTTGGCTTTAGAGACCCAAACAACAGTGAAATTTCTGCAATTGCTTCTGTTGAACTTAAAGACAGTGTTTTTGCGGTATCAGGCGGATATGAACGCTTTTTTGAGGAAAATGGTGAAGTTTACCACCATATTTTAGACCCCACAACAGGTAAACCGTCAAACAGCGATATATTAACAGTGGGAATAATTCACAAAGATGGCGCAATTGCCGATTTTTATTCAACTACATTATTTGTACAAGGCAAAGAAAAAGCTATAGAATATTTTAAAAACGGTGGCACGGGAATGTTTTTGGATAAAGACAATGTTTTGTATGTTTCAAGTAACTTAAAAAGCAGTTTAAACTTGTTTGAAAACAGCTATAATATTGTATATATATAGTTGTTCACAAAAAGTTTTCTTTTATACTACTTGATTTTTCATTTTATAGTGTGTAAAATAGGTTTTAGCACTCATATATATCGAGTGCCAAAAATAAAATTTAATGGAGGAATTAATTATGAAAATTAGGCCTCTCGCTGACAGAGTTGTCATTAAGAATACAGACGCTGAGGAAACAACCAAAAGCGGAATTATTCTAACAGGCTCTGCAAAAGAGAAACCACAAGTTTGCGAGGTTGTTGCAGTTGGCCCCGGCGGAAATGTTGAGGGTAAAGAAATTGTTATGACAGTTAAAGTTGGAGATAAAGTTTTGATTTCCAAATATGCAGGAACCGAAGTAAAAGTTGAAGGCGAAGAATGTGTTATTGTTCGTCAATCAGATATCTTAGCGGTTGTGGAATAAGAATTTATTATTTTAAGGAGAATTAATTTATGGCAAAACAGCTATTGATGGGCGAAGAAGCTCGTAAAGCACTTGGTGCAGGCATTGATAAACTTGCCGACACAGTTAAAATTACACTTGGCCCTAAAGGCCGCAATGTGGTTTTAGGTAAAAAATTTGGCGGCCCAGTTATTACAAACGACGGCGTTACAATTGCAAAAGAGATTGAACTTTCTGACGAATTTGAAAACATGGGCGCACAATTAGTTCGTGAAGTTGCAACAAAAACAAATGATGCAGCAGGCGACGGCACAACAACAGCAACCGTTTTAGCGCAAGCTTTGGTGACAGAGGGCATGAAAAACGTTGCGGCCGGTGCAAACCCAATGGATATTAAACGCGGCATAAGTGCTGCTGTAAAAGCTTCGGTTGAGGCATTTGCACAAAACAGCAAAAAAATGAGCGGCGCTGAAGACATTGCACGTGTTGCAACAGTTTCAGCAAGCGATGAGACAATTGGCGCATTGATTGCTGATGCAATGGAAAAAGTTAGCGCTGACGGCGTTATTACTATCGAAGAGAGCAAAACAGCTGAAACATATTCAGAAGTTGTTAAAGGTATGCAATTCGATCGTGGTTACATCACACCTTATATGATTACAGACGCAGAGCGTATGGAAGCAGTTTTAGATGATTGCTATATTTTAATCACTGATAAAAAAATCAGTGTAATTCAAGATATTTTACCACTTCTTGAGCAAATTGTTCAAACAGGTAAAAAATTGATGATTGTCGCTGAAGATGTTGAAGGCGAAGCACTTTCTACTTTAATTGTTAACCGTCTACGTGGCACATTTACAGTTGTTGCAGTTAAAGCACCTGGCTTTGGCGATCGTCGTAAAGAAATGCTACAAGATATCGCTGTTTTAACAGGCGGTACAGTTGTAAGTGAAGAGCTTGGCCTTGAGCTTAAAGACACAACTATTGATATGCTAGGTCGTGCACATCAAGTTAAAGTTGCCAAAGAGACAACAACGATTGTTGACGGCATGGGCGAGAAAAGCGCTGTTTCTGACCGTGTTGCGCAAATTCGTGCACAAATGGAAACAACAACAAGCGAATTTGATAAAGAAAAATTGCAAGAGCGTCTTGCTAAACTTGCGGGTGGCGTAGCAGTTATTAAAGTTGGTGCGGCAACAGAAGTTGAAATGAAAGACAAAAAGCTTCGCATTGAAGACGCACTTAATGCGGCAAAAGCTGCTGTTGAAGAGGGCATTATCGCAGGCGGCGGTACTGCACCTATCAATGCAATTCCAAGCGTAGATAAAGTTATTGAAACTTTAGAGGGCGACCAACGCACAGGTGCATTAATTGTACGTAAAGCGTTAGAAGCACCACTTCGTCAAATTGCACACAACGCAGGCCTTGAAGGCAGCGTTATTATCGACAAAATTATGTCAGCAGGCAAAACAAACTACGGTTTTGATGCACAAAAAGAAGAATATGTTGATATGATTGCTGCCGGTATAGTTGACCCAACTAAGGTTACACGTTCGGCGCTTGAAAATGCAGCAAGCGTTGCATCGATGGTGCTTACAACTGAAAGCCTTGTAGCAGATGAACCTGAAGATCCTGCTACTGCTGCAGCAGCAAGCGCAGCAATGGCTGGCGGCATGGGCGGCATGTATTAATTTAAGTAATTAATACAATTATTATTATTTATTAAGACATTCCGTGTTTTTTTCGAAATGAATTTTGAAAAAAACATGGGATGTTTTTGCTGTTTTAAATTAATATATAGAATTAAATAAATAATGAATTATGAAGATAAGTTATCAATTTTGAAATATAAATGAAATAATTGACATAAATTAACAATAATAATTGGAGTTAATTGTGTATTTGAAAAAATAAAAAAATAAATAAATATTTTTTGAATAAATATTGAAATTATTATTGCATATATTTGAATTTTACTTTATAATATAAAAAGATATTGTGAATTTTAAGGGAGGACAAATTAATGAGCATTTCCCAGTTAGCTTTTATCGCACTGGCAAATACACCTGGCGATCCTGAAATAGGTACTGTGGTTTTCACAGGTGTAACAATAGTTTTTTTTGTATTAATATTACTGTACGTAATTATAACTATAGAGGGAGTAATTTTTACAGGAATTGAAAACAAGAAAAAACAAACAACAGAACAGGTAAATAATGATGTACAAGAAGTTAAACCTGTTGTGAAAATCGACAAAAAAGAACAAAAGGCAGTAGATATCAAAGACGGCATACCTAATGAAGTTGTTGCAGCTATTTCAGCAGCAATTACATGTATGCAAGAAATTGACGGCACAACATACACAATAAGTTCAGTTGCCAAAGCAAGGGCACCAAAACGTAATGCTTGGGCAAATTCGGCGGCAATTGCTTACACCGAACCATTCTAATTTTAAAAAGTGAGGATTATATAAATGCAAGGTTTTTTAAATGCGGTATCGGGAATTGCGTCAGAGTCCGGCTTTGTTGGCATATTTGAAAATCCCCTTTACCTTGTTATGATTATCGTATCATGCGTATTAATGTATTTGGCTATTGTAAAACAATTTGAACCATTGTTGCTTTTACCCATAGCTTTTGGTATGTTATTGGCAAACTTACCTTTTGGCGAATTTATTCATATGGAATATTTTTTAACAGAAACAGGTAAACCTGATTATTTGCAAATTTTAAATTATGGTGGTCTGGGAGATATGCTTTATTTAGGCATAAAACTTGGAATTTATCCACCGCTTATCTTCTTAGGCATTGGCACAATGACAGATTTCGGTCCGCTTATCTCAAACCCAAAAAGCTTGCTTTTAGGCGCAGCGGCACAATTTGGTATTTTTGCAACTTATTGGGGCGCACAAGTTATTGGCCCGGTAGTGCAAGCTACAGGCTTAAGTGAAGTTTTAGGTTTCGAATCATTTACAGCACAACAATCAGGCTCTATAGCTATTATTGGCGGCGCAGATGGTCCGACAGCTATTTTCGTAACATCTCAACTTGCACCTGAACTTTTAGGTGCCATTGCAGTTGCGGCTTATAGTTATATGGCTCTTGTTCCTATTATTCAACCACCAATAATGAAAGCGCTTACAAGCAAAAAAGAGCGTAGCATTGTTATGACACAATTGCGTACAGTTAGCAAAACAGAAAAAATTATTTTCCCAATATTGTGCACAATTATTATTTGTTTAATTCTACCGGCAGCAACACCACTTATCGGTATGTTAATGCTAGGCAATTTAATGAAAGAATCAGGCGTTGTTGAACGCATTACAAAAACAGCAGGCAATGAACTTATGAATATTGTTACAATATTCCTTGGTATTTCTGTTGGTGCAACAACAAGTGCAGATACATTTTTAAATGCACAAACTTTATTTATCATCGTTTTAGGATTGCTTGCATTCTGTGTTGGCACAGCAGGTGGCGTATTACTTGGTAAATTAATGTGTGTATTAACAGGCGGCAAAGTTAACCCACTTATTGGTGCAGCAGGCGTTAGCGCAGTACCAATGGCGGCTCGTGTAGCACAAAAGGTTGGACAAGATGAAAATCCACAAAACTTCTTATTAATGCATGCAATGGGTCCAAATGTTGCAGGTGTTATAGGTAGTGCAGTTGCGGCAGGCGTATTAATTAATATGCTTGGTTAAATTTTAAATACAAATATTTGTGGGCGGGGTTTTATTAACTTCGCCCACAAAATTATATTATGCTAAAATTTCACATTATTATTTTGTATTTACCCTTTGAAAAAAGCAAATAATATATTATAATAATAAATAATAGTTATTAATAAATATACGCAAAATTTTGAATGGAGAAAAATATGGCAAGAAGAAGAAGAAAACAAAGGAGCAAAGCACCTTTGTTTATAGCGTTGTTTTTCTTAATTGCAGTTTTGGCTAGTGTTGCATTTGCATATTTTTATGTGACAGGTGACATTGACGGAAATAGAGGAGAACTTGTTGAAACAACAGTTACAATTGAAAAAGGCTCGGGTGTTTTAACAATAGGCAATGCTTTACAAGATGCAGGAATTATT
The DNA here is from genome assembly GCA_964369715.1 of uncultured Bacteroides sp. Classification (GTDB taxonomy): domain Bacteria; phylum Bacillota; class Clostridia; order Oscillospirales; family Ruminococcaceae; genus Ruthenibacterium. The sequence goes on from CAYJGV010000020.1 coordinate 9,583, forward strand.
CGCAATGCGCAAATTTTTCGTTATTATGTAGGTCAATCAGAAAAAGCTGCAACAATGCAATATGGTGATTTTACACTGACATCTGAAATGTCTTTTGATGAAATAGTTGAAATAATGCAAGAGACCCAAGATGACAGAGAGACTGTTTCTGTCACTTTCCCCGAGGGCATAACATCACTTGCGTTTGCACAACGTATGGAAGAAGCAGGCCTTTGCACTGTAGAAGAATTTATTGAAGTTGCAAACAACGGAAATTTTAGTCAGTTTACATTTTGGGATAGGCGAACAATTAGCGAAAACGCATTTATGCCAAGTGAAGGCTTTTTGTTTCCCGAAACTTACGAGTTTTTTGTCGGTGATGATGTTTATAATATGGTTGCTAAAATTTATGGCGAATTTGATGAACGATTCACAGATGAAATGTACACTCAGATTGAAGCAATGGGCTTTACATTGTCAGAATTTGTGACATTGGCATCTATTGTTCAAGAAGAAGCAGGACACCCAAGTCAACAAGCGAATGTTGCGGCTGTTTTCATGGCACGTTTAGCACCGGGAAGCTTAGAGGGCAGACTTCAAAGTAATGCATCAAGCTATGTTCAAAATGAAAATGATAATAATTATATTTTGAATACTATTGCATGGTATTATGGTGGATGGGATAATATTCCACAAAATATTATAGATAATTATGACACATATAATATTGTAGGTATTCCGGCAGGGCCTATCTCAAATCCTGGTATTGATGCAATGGTAAATACAATAGCCTATCAAACATCAGAGTATTATAACCCGGAAAACCCTTATTATTTCTTTATAACAGACCCTGAGGGTAATTATTATTATAATCAAGATGTCAACGAACATGAGAAATTGAATAATCAATTTTATGGCTAAAACATTTTAAAATTATATGATAAATTTAAATTAATTATAGCCGCTTACATGTATTTTAATTTTAAAATATGTGAAAGCGGTTTTGTTTAACTTTATATCATTATTGTTTATTAAGGAGAAATTATGAAATACCCTGAACTCTTATCACCGGCAGGAGATTTAGAGCGTTTAAGATTTGCCGTAAGATATGGCGCCGATGCAGTTTATGTCGGTGGCGAAAGTTATGGAATGAGAACCTCACCTAAAAATTTTACAATAGAGCAATTGCAAATGGGTGCGGAATTTGTGCATACTTATGGAAAAAAATTATATTTAACTTTAAATGCTGTGCCAACAAATGAAGAAATTTCTGTTTTGCCTGATTATATTAGGCGAATTAAAGATATTGGAATTGATGCTTTGATTGTAGCAGATTTGGGCGTGCTTGCTATTGCAAAGAAAATAGCTCCGGAAATGGAAATACATCTTTCAACACAAGTTGGAGTAGCGAATTATATGGCCGCAAATGCTGCGTATGATTTAGGCGCAAAGCGTGTTGTTTTAGCAAGAGAATTATCTTTGCAAGATATTGCCACAATTCGTGATAATACTCCAAAAGAGCTTGAAATTGAAGCATTTGTACATGGTGCAATGTGCATGTCTTTTTCAGGGCGCTGTTTGCTGTCACAATATTTATCAGGAAGAGATGCAAACAGAGGAGAATGTACACAGCCATGTCGTTGGAAATGGCATTTAGTAGAAGAGCACCGACCGGAGCACTATTTTGAAATAACAGAAGATGAAGGCGGAAGCTATATTTTAAATGCTAATGATTTATGTACAGCACCCTTTATTGATTTAATTTGTAAAGCCGGTGTAGACAGCCTAAAAATTGAAGGCAGAGCAAAAACTTTTTATTATGTTGCAAGTACAACCTCAGCATACAGAACTGCGCTTGATGAATATATAAAAACAGGCGATAATGAGCCGTTTTTATGCCCTGAAAGCGCATTGGAAGAGCTTACAAAAACATCTCATAGAAATTATTCAACAGGCTTTTATTTTGGAAAAGACGGCGCAAGACAAGAAACAACAACAGGTAAATATATTAAAGATTGGGAAGTTATTGCCGTTGTAGATAGCTGTGATGATGGCATGGTTTGTTGCACACAAAGAGGTAAATTTGTTTTAGGTGATGAGCTTGAAGCGCTTATGCCAAATGGCAAAACCGTAAAATTCACACCTAAAAAAATAATAAATGAAACAGGTGATGAAGTTGAGGCTACGCCTCATTCTATGATGGTTTTCAGCATACCATGTGAATTTGATTTACCTGAATTTACTATTTTACGCAAAAAATTGTAGAAAATATTTATCTATTAAAAATTACGGATTAAAATTACATAAGAAAATTTACTTTGTTTTTGTGCTATAATGAAGTAGCCAAAAATATTTAATATTAGATTTTAATTAATATATTTTATGAAAGGGGCTAAATATAATGCATTTGTTTTTTAGCGGTACATCATTACAAATAGCTAATTTTATATTGGTGTTAGCTATATTTACAATAATTACACTTTTGTGGAATGTTGCAATGTATCCAATTATAAAAAAACTGGCAAAAAAGGCGAAGACAAATCTTTTTATTACTATAGTGACAGGCTTTAAAAAGCCTATAAGTTTATTCATTATGATTACAGGCATTATTATTGCAATTGATTCTTTAGATTTGTTAACCAATATTATTGGTATTTATCTTTTGCCTTTTTATCGCTCGTTCATTGTTATTATTGTAGCATGGGGGTTAATTAAGGCAAAAGAAATAATTAGGATTTTGTTTACATCAAAAAATGACAATTCTCGAAGCGAAACAATTGTTTTGTTTTTTACAAGAATATATGTGTTTGTAATTGCTGTTTTTGCAATATTGATGATATTAGGCGATTTAAATTTTGATGTTACAGGTATTCTAACAGGCCTTGGGCTTGGAAGTTTAACAATTGCACTTGCTGCACAAGATTCTGCGAGTAATTTTTTTGGAGGCTTAATTATTATAATCGAGCGTCCGTTTGAAGTTGCCGATTGGATATCTGCAGATGTGATTGAGGGAGAAGTAGAAGATATTACCTTTAGAAGCACGAAAATTCGCACATTAGAGGGTGCAATTACCATTGTGCCAAACAGTACACTTTCAGGCAGTGCTATCACAAATTGGACACAGCTAAAACACAGGCTTTCTCGCTTTAATTTAGGTTTAACCTACAGTACACCAACAGAAAAATTGCACACATTAAGTGCAGAAATTGAAGAAATGCTTTTAAGTATTGATGGTGTAGAGGACGATACTGTGCAAGTTTGTTTTGAGCAATTTAACCAAAGCAGTATTGATTTAATGGTGACAATGTACGTATCAACGATTAAAATTGCGGATTATCGCAGTTTAATTAGCGAAATTAACTTTAAAATAAAAGAGATTGTAGAAAAAAATAAAGTGGATTTTGCATTCCCATCACAAAGTATTTATTTTGAAAATATACCCGAACAATTAATAAAAAAAAAATGGAGGTATGATAAATGAACAAATTTAAAAGAGTGTTTTTAGTTGTTATTGATTCCTTGGGCGTTGGTTTTATGGACGATGCCGCGGAATATGGTGACGTTGGTTCAAACACATTAGCCAATATAGCAAAAAGTGTCGATAGCTTTAAAATACCTAATTTGCAAAAATTAGGCCTTGCAAATTTGCAAGAGCTTGAAAATGTAAAAAGTGTTGAAAAACCACTTGCGTATTATTGCAAAATGAACGAAAAAAGTATAGGTAAAGATACAATGACAGGCCACTGGGAAATGATGGGTCTACAAATTACAAAACCATTCAAAACTTTTACCGATACCGGTTTCCCAAAAGAATTAATAGAGGAACTTTCAAGGCTTACAGGCAAAGAGATAATTGGAAATAAAAGTTCAAGTGGGACAGAAATTTTAGATGAACTTGCCGAACAAGAGATAAATGAAGGTAAATTAATTGTTTACACATCGGCCGATTCGGTGCTGCAAATTTGTGGAAATGAAGACATAATGGGTCTTGATAACCTTTATAAATATTGTGAAATCGCAAGAGAACTTTGCATGAAAGATGAATGGAAAGTTGGAAGAATTATTGCAAGACCATATAAAGGCATGAAAAAAGGTGAATTTAAACGCACTTCAAATAGGCATGATTATGCATTAAAACCATATAGCGCTACTGTTTTAGATGTGCTTAAAGAAAGCGGTTTAGATAGCATTTCTGTAGGCAAGATTAATGATATTTTTGATGGTGAAGGTATAACACAATCTAATAAATCAAAAAGCTCTGTGCATGGAATGGAGCAAACAATTGAAATTGCAGATAAGGACTTTAATGGCCTTTGTTTTACAAATTTAGTCGATTTCGACGCTTTGTGGGGGCATAGAAGAGACCCACAAGGTTATGCGAATGAACTTGAAAAATTTGATGAAAAATTGGGTGAACTTTTATTAAAGTTAAATGATGATGATTTGCTTATTATAACAGCAGACCACGGAAATGATCCTACATTTAAAGGAACAGATCATACAAGAGAAAAAGTGCCATTCTTAGCATATTCAACTTCTTTAAAAACAAGTGGAGAATTAGAAGAAACTAGCACATTTGCGTGTATAGGTGCAACAATAGCACAAAATTTTGATGTAAAAATGCCTGAAAATACGATAGGATATTCACTGTTAGACAAATTAATATAAACAACATTTTAAAATAATGTTTGTAGCAGTAGCAATTTAATTCAAAATTATTTGATAAACCGCCATTATTCTATAAGGAATAATGGCGGTTTATCTTGACATTTTTAAGTTTAAAGAATATGATATATTTATACAAATATAAAATGTTATTTGCAAATATAATTTAAAAATATTGTGAATAATGAAAGGACGATTTATAATGAAAAAAATAATTTCAACAAATAATGCACCAGGTGCAATAGGACCATATTCACAAGGCGTTTTGGCAAATGGCACACTTTATGTAAGTGGACAAATTCCAATTAACCCACAAACAGGAGAACTATGCGAAAATGACATTAAAATTCAAACAAGACAATGCTTGAATAATTTAAAAGCAATTGTAACACAAGCAGGATTAACACTCGATAATGTTGTTCGATGCGGGGTTTTTTTAAAGGATATGAATGATTTTGCTTTAATGAATGAAGTATATGCTGAATTCTTCTCAAAAGAATTTCCAACACGTGCAGCTGTTGAAGTTGCAAGATTACCAAAAGATGTTCTTGTTGAAATTGATTGTATTGCGGTAGAATAAAACGTTTAAAACAAATTATGTTTTTTAAAAATTAATAAGGGGGCACAAAATGGGTAAACGTATTGTTATAGCCTTGGGTGGTAATGCTTTAGGTGAAAATTTGACTGAGCAAATGATAGCTGTAAAAAACACGGCAAAAACTATTGTAGATTTAATTCAAGCAGAGCATGAAGTCGTAATTGTTCACGGTAATGGCCCACAAGTAGGTATGATTCAAAAAGCCATGACGGAACTTACACGAAAAAAACCCGAAAAATACATACCATGCCCTCTGCCGGTTTGCGTTGCAATGAGCCAAGGATATATCGGGTTTGATTTACAAAATGCCATAAGGGAAGAACTTTTAAATAGAGATATAAACAAGGGTGTTTCTACAATGTTGACACAAGTTGAGGTAGACCAAAACGACATCGCTTTTTCTAACCCCACAAAGCCAATTGGTGCATTTTTAACAAAAGAAGAAGCAGAAACTCTTGTTAAAGAGCGTAATTATACAGTTGTTGAAGACTCCGGAAGAGGCTACCGCAGGGTGGTTGCATCGCCAAAGCCAAAAAAAATAATTGAAATTCAATCTATTAAAGACATGGTGAATGCAGGTTTAATTGTAATTGCGTGTGGCGGTGGTGGAATACCTGTCTTTAGGGGAGAGGGCAATGAACTTAAAGGTGCTGAAGCAGTTATCGATAAAGACCTTGCCGCATGTGCACTGGCAAAACAATTAAATGCAGATTGCTTTATTATTTTAACAGCGGTTGAAAAAGTAGCCATTAACTATGGTAAACCAAACCAAGAATGGCTAGATGTATTAAGCCCACAAAAAGCAGAAGAATATATAAATGAAAAACAATTTGCACCTGGTTCTATGTTGCCGAAGGTTCAAGCCGCAATAGATTTTGCACAATCTAAAGAGGGCAGAACCGCATTAATAACTTTGCTTGAAAAAGCAAAAGAGGGAATAGACGGTAAAACAGGAACGCATATTTCTCAATAAAATTTATATTAGGTGCAGTTGGATTGGAACATGTCATTCTGAGGAGGTACGACGAAGAATCGCAATCATAGCGTGCTTTAAAAAGAACGGATTTCTGCGGCTCGCCAAGAGCCGCCTTACGGCGGTTGCTCGCTTGCATTCCACTGCGGTGCTTATCGACGCTGCCTCGAAATGACAGATAAGTTAAATATAGATTATTTATATTGTTTTTATTTATTTTATAATAAAAACACGCAATACAATTTAATTATAAAATTTAATTTAATTAAATAAAATTATGCTTTAAAAATATTAGAAATAATATTGAATTAAAAGGGCAAACACCCAGAAATAAGAAATTCTCTTATTTTATAAGTGTTTGCCCTTTTATATTTTATGTGTTCTGGCAAAATTCGGCCTTGCATCTTTCGCCATCAAATTCGCCAAGAATTACGCTTATAATATCTCCGCTTTTTGCACCTGGTGCGTTTACAATTACAGGAATATATTCACGAGTATAACCTGTAAATATATTTGCATTGATATTTTTTTCAAGTAAAACTTTTGTTTTTTTGCCTTTGGATTCTGCAATTATTTTTGCTCGTATTACATCGCTTTCATTTTGCATTATTTTGCTTCTTTGAGATTTTACATGATTTTCAATTTGGTTTTCCATATCAAAAGCCGCTGTACCGGTTCTTTTTGAAAAGCTGAATACATGTACCTTTAAAAAACCAATTTCTTTTACAAAATCAAGACTTTCATTAAAATCTTCATCCGTCTCACCGGGAAAACCTACAATAATATCTGTTATAAATACTGCATCGGGTATTTTATTGCGAATTTTTTGAACAACTTGTCTAAATTGTTCTTTTGTATAAGTTCGCCTCATTGCCCTTAATGTTTTATCACAGCCACTTTGCAATGCAAGGTGAAATTGTGGACATAATTTTTGATTTTTCGAGAAAAGTTCAATTTGCTCATCGGTGATTAAATCAGGCTCCAGACTTCCAAGACGGATATTATCAATGCCGTCTATCTCGGCTATTCTATCAGTTATTATGGCTAAATCATCACCTGTATCTTTACCATAGCTTGATAAATTTATACCTGTAAGCACAACTTCTTTGCAGTTTTCTTTTGCAAGTGTATGCATTTCGCTTAAAATATTTTCAGACGTTCTGCTTCGCACTTTGCCCCTTGCTCTGGGTATTACACAATATGCACAGCGTCTATTGCAGCCGTCTTGAATTTTAACGAAAGCACGTGTTTTTTCTGTGCGCATTTCGTGCGGTAATTCCTCAAATATATTTGCTTTGTCATGTTCGATAATGTCAATTATTCGCTCGCCTGTTTGCAAACATTGCAAAACATGCTCTAGTATTTTGCCTTTTGCATTGGCACCTATGATAATGTCTGCCTCTTTAATTTCACATGCTTCTTTTGGAAAAGCCTGTGGATAGCACCCCATTAATACTGTGACGGAATGAGGGTGTTCTCTTTTTGCACGCCTTAACCATTGGCGGCTTTTTTTATCTCCTGTTGATGTCACCGTGCAGGAGTTTACAATATATACATCGGCATTTTCATTATCCTTTGCCAAAGTGAACCCATTTTCACAAAAAAGTCGTGTTAATGCACCTGTTTCATGGGTGTTTACCTTGCAACCCAATGTGTAAAATAATACTTTCAATTTGCACCTCAAAATTTGTTTCTATTGCTTATAATATTATAAATAATTTTTGATCATGTCATAAAATACTAATTATATTGATAATATGATAAAGCATACTATGTAAATATAATTTGGTAAATGATTTTCACATAACTCAAAAAATATTGTTTATAAATTTATGAAAAAATTTATTTTTCATTTAATATTATACTAAATAGGCAATAAAACAGCAAGTCATTACATATAAATTTAAAAAGAGGAGGGCAAAGCCATATGAAAAAGAAGATTTTATCTACTGTAACAGCAGTTTTACTGATGTTTTATTTAACAACATTAATTTTTGCACAAGAGCAAAATACCTTTGTTACAGACGGGCTTAATGAACAGCAGAATTTAGAAATTCAAGAGCAAGAAGTGCAACAAAACACAGCAAGAATTGAACTGCCTACTTTTGATGTGCATTGTAGAAATGCCATTTTGGTTTCAGCAAAAACAGGGGAAGTCTTATATGAAAAATTACCTGATACACCTGTGCCTATTGCGTCCATAACAAAGGTTATGACTTTGCTTTTAACCTTAGAAGCAGTAGAGGCAGGTAAAATCACTTTACAGGACATTGTGCCAATTTCTAACCATGCTTCAAGTATGGGTGGCAGTCAAATTTGGCTTGAGCCCGGCGAGCAATTCACCTTAGATGAGCTGGTTAAGGCAATTTGTGTAAGCAGTGCAAACGATGCAGCAGTTGCCGTTGCTGAATATGTCGGCGGTTCAGAACCCGCATTTGCGGAGATGATGAACAATCGTGCAATTGAACTTGGAATGACAAATACTAATTTTGTCAATGCCTGTGGTTTGCACGATGATGCACATCTTTCAACCGCACGTGATGTTGCAATAATGTCAGCGGCATTATTACATCATCCATTGATTTTAGAATATAGCGGCATTTGGATGGATTCGCTTCGTAATGGCCAAACACAACTTGTCAATACTAATAAAATGCTTAATGTTTACCCGGGAATAACCGGCCTTAAAACAGGCACAACAAATGCAGCAGGCGTGTGCATAAGTGCAACTGCAAGCAGAGATGGACTTGATTTAATTGCGGTTATTTTGGGCGCAACTGATAGCCAAACAAGATTTGACGCAGCAAAATCATTGCTTGATTACGGCTTTGCAACATATGAGTATGTAAGTTTCCCGCCACTTGAAAATGCACCTGAAATTATTGGCGTAAATAATGGCGAATACCGTGAACTGCCAATAATTTACGGCACACCTTCAGGCGTTTTGTTAAAAAAAGGAGAAGGCGTTAATATAACAACCACTTTTGAAGTTCCAAGTGATATTAAAGCACCTGTGCAAGAAGGGCAGGAAATTGGAAAAGTAACATTAAGTCTAGGTGAAGAAATTTTGGCAGAGTATCCTGTTTTTGCACAACAAAATATTTCACAAATGGATTTTGACAAAGCTTTGGCACTTTTACTAAAAGCTATGTACGTTTTGTAAATTTAGCTTATTTATCTTGACAGTTTGCGCTCTCTAATATATGATATATATATACAATAATTTTTTTGAAAGGCGGTACTTTTTAACATAGCTATGCTAAAAGGTGCTGCCAATATATTATGAAGGAGTATATATGAGCGTAAAATGTAATGCAAAATATTTAAAACCTTTTATTAATGACAATGAAGTTAGTGCAACTTTTAAACAAGTAGAGCTTGCCCACAAGATGTTGCACGAAAAAACAGGCCCTGGCAACGACTTTTTAGGTTGGCTTGATTTACCCGAAAACTACGACAAAGAAGAATTTGCTCGCATTGAAAAAGCTGCTGAGAAAATTAGAAATAACAGTGATGTACTTATTGTTATTGGTATTGGCGGAAGTTATCTTGGAGCAAGGGCTGTAATTGAGGCCGTTAAAGGTGGACTTTATAATAACAAATTTAAAGACACACCGGAAGTTTACTTTTTAGGAAACTCTATTAGCAGTAATGTTTTGAACGATGTTTTACAAATTTGCGGTGGTAAACGAATTGCAGTAAATATTATTTCAAAATCAGGCACAACAACAGAACCTGCAGTTGCTTTTAGGGTCTTTAAAGACTTAATGGAAGAAAGATATGGCAAAGAAGAAGCGAAAAATCGCATTTTTGCCACAACAGATAAAGCAAGAGGCACTTTGAAAGAGCTTGCAGACAAAGAAGGCTATGAAACTTTTGTTGTTCCTGATGATGTCGGCGGAAGATATTCTGTTCTGACAGCAGTTGGACTTTTGCCAATTGCAGCGACAGGTTGTGACATTAGGGCACTGATGCAAGGCGCAGCAGAGGCGAAACAAGCTTTAAGTGTATGCGATGAAAGCAACGATTGTTATAAATATGCAGCATTAAGAAATATTTTGCACAGAAAAGGCAAAAGCGTTGAAATGCTAGCTTGCTATGAGCCTAATTTCACAATGATGAATGAATGGTATAAACAATTGTTTGGTGAGAGTGAAGGCAAAGATCAAAAAGGTATTTTCCCATCAAGTGTTGTTTTTTCAACAGATTTGCACTCTATGGGTCAATTTATACAAGATGGCGCAAGAATAATGTTTGAAACTGTTGTTGATATTAAAACAACACACAGCGACTTATACATAAAAGAAAGTGCTGAAAATTTTGACGGCTTAAACTTCCTTGCGAACCAAACAATGGACGCTGTAAACCAAAAAGCAATGCTGGGCACTGTTTTGGCACATACAGACGGTGGTGTTCCGAACATTATTTTAGAAGTAAACAGCTTAAAAGAAAAAGATTTAGGCTACTTAATTTATTTCTTTGAAAAAGCTTGTGCTATTTCAGGATATATGCTTGGCGTTAACCCATTTGACCAACCGGGGGTTGAAAGTTATAAGAAAAACATGTTTGCACTTTTAGGCAAACCCGGTTTTGAGAAAGAAAAACAAGAACTTGAAGCAAAATTAAATGGATAAAAAGTAATTGACAATTTGTTGTATTACTATTTATAAAAGCAAAGGAAAAAACACTGAAAAGTGTAATAATAAAGGAGGCTAATCTATATGATTAACTTGATTATTGGCGGAAAAGGCTCCGGCAAAACTAAAAAAATGATTGAAATGATTAACACATCAGCAAAAACAACACCGGGTAATATTGTTTGCATTGAAAAATCCATGAAATTAACTTATGATATCGACCACGCTGCACGTTTAATTGATGTTGACGAATATAAAATTTCGGGCTATGAAATGCTTTATGGTTTTATAACAGGTATTCTTGCAGGAAATTACGATATTGTTGAAATATATGTTGATGGTATTTTAAAATTAGGCAATTACGATTTAGACGGTCTTGGCGAATTGCTTGAAAAATTAAACACAATTTCAGGCGAGGGTGTTAAAATGATAATTACTGTTTCGGCAGAAGAAGCAGATCTACCTGAAAGTGTTAAAAAATACGAAAACGCTTAATTATATTTAATTTTGTTGTATGTTTACAGCGAAAAAATGCAATAAGGGCGATGCCCACATCACCCAAATATAAATTTATTTTGGGCGATGAGGGCATCATTTTTGTTGTTTGTAATACACTTATAAATAATTAATATAAATTTACTTTTTTTATTAATTAAAGAATTATGACGAAATTATATTAAGTATTGTATTATAAATGCAAAAAACATGTGTCGTATTGTATCAAAAAGGCTTGACATTCCACGTTTTTAAATGTATAATAATTTAGCGACCTTAAAGAGGTGTAACATGTTTTTGGATTTTCGTAAAATTTTTGCCGGCGTAAGTGAGCCGTATGATCGCACGCTCTCGTTTGATTTATCAGATGAAGACTTTATGTCTTATTCAGTTAAGTCTCCGGTTTTGGCCAAAATTAAGGCTGAACTAAATACTAGTGCTGTGCGCTTAGATTTAAATTGTGATATTACTGTAATTTCACAATGTGCAAGATGTACAAAAGATATTGAGCAAAATTATTCAATAAGCCGTAAGTTCTATGTTAAAAATGAAGAATGGCTTAATGAAGAAGGCAATTTTTTACCATTTTCAGCGGAAGGAAAGCTTGATATAAAAGAGCTTTTATATTCCGAAATTATGTTAGAAATCCCCACTGTTCTATTATGTGACAGTAATTGTGAAGGACTTTGCGCCAAATGTGGCAAAGCAAAACCTTGCAATTGCAGTGATGATGAAAAAAACAGTGTTGACGAAAGATTGTTACCGTTGTTACAACTGCTAACTGACTAATTCACACAGAGGAGGTGCTTTAAGTGGCAGTACCAAAGAGAAAGGTTTCCAAAGCTCGTCGCGACAAACGTCGTTCAAACGTGTGGAAGCTTAGTGCACCAACATTAACAAAATGCACACATTGCGGCGAGTATGCTCGTCCGCACCAAGTTTGCGGCAACTGTGGCTATTACAAAGGCAAAGAAGTAGTTATCAAAAAGCAAGCTTAATTGTATTTGATTAACCTATGATTTGCATTGCAAAATATTTATTTTGCAATAATTTAGCACACAAATGTGCCAATAGCAATGAGATGCCGTAAGGGCGCATTTATAATGCGACTCTGTACGGCATTTTTCATTTTATTTCTATTTTATAAAAGGGAGGGCAATATGGCAGTAGAAATTAAAGATGCAATTAAAAACTCGCCTGCTGATATACATAATTTAAAAGATGCCACCCTTTTAATGATAGACGGCAAAAACATAAATGATATGTTTGACTATGAATTTTACTCTCAGGGTTCTAAAATAAAAGTAAAATATGAAAAAGGCGGACAAATTTTCGATGAAATTATCGAAAAGGAAGAGTTTTTGCCGCTTGGCTGTGAATTTGAAACATATTTAATGGATAAAAAGCACTCGTGCAAAAATAAGTGCATTTTTTGTTTTATCGATCAATTGCCAAAAGGATTAAGAGAGCATCTTTATTTTAAAGATGACGATGAAAGGCTTTCATTTATTTTTGGCAATTATATAACACTTACTAATTTAAACCAAAGTGAAATTGACCGTATTATACAAATGCGTATATCGCCAATTAATATATCAGTGCATACAATTGATCCGGATTTGCGTGTTAAAATGATGAAAAACCCACGTTCGGGCGAGGTTTTATCTTATATTGATGCGCTGTATAAAGCAGGTATTGAAATGAATTTTCAACTTGTTTTATGTCCCGGTGTGAATGATGGCAATAAATTGAGACAAAGCATAGAAAAATTAGGCGCAATGCACCCTTATGCAAAAAGCATTGCTGCAGTTCCGCTTGGGCTTACAAAATATAGAGAAAACTTGCCCAAATTACAAGTTTATAATAAAAAAACAGCGACAGAAGTCTTAAATATATTAGAAGAATATGGCGAAAAGTTCCATGAAAAATACGGAACAAGAATTGTTTATCCATCAGATGAATGGTATTTAATTAGCAAGAAACGCATACCTAATATGGAGTTTTATGAAGATTTTCCACAACTTGAAAATGGTGTAGGAATGTGGAGAAAATTGCACACAGAATTTTTGCATGAATTAAAATATGCAAAGACCAATAATATAATAAAAAAAATTGATATCATCACAGCAGAAATTACAGCGCCATTAATAAAAATGTTGTGCGCAGCTGTGAATTTTAAATTTCCATTCATAAAAATTAAAGTGCACACTATTAAAAACAATTTTTTTGGTGGAAATGTAAATGTAACAGGGCTGTTGACAGGCGTTGATATAATAGAGCAGTGCAAAGGCAAATTAATAAGTAATAAACTTATGTTACCTGAAAATATGCTAAGGGAAGAGCAAGACATGTTTTTAGATAACACTACAATAGAAGATTTGAAAAAAGAACTTAAAGTAGAAACTTGTTTGCTTCCAATGAACGGACGAGAAGCAGTACAAATAATACTTGAATAAAATTAAATTGTATTTTATTATATAATTTATATAGATGAGTATATTAGTATTTTCATAAATTGAAAATTTTACACAGTGACAGAATGGAGAATAAAATGGCAAAACCTATTGTGGCAGTGGTTGGACGCCCAAATGTGGGTAAATCTACCTTGTTTAACAAATTAATCGGTAAGCGTCTTGCGATAGTAGAAGACACACCCGGTGTTACAAGAGACAGGCTTTATGGCGAATGTGAATGGCTTGATAACAATTTTTTACTTGTAGATACAGGTGGTATAGAGCCACATGTAGATGATGGTATTTTAGCGCATATGAGAATGCAAGCAGAACTTGCAATTGAAATGGCACAAGCTATTATTTTTGTAACCGATATTAAAAGCGGCGTTACTGCACAAGACAGTGAAATTGCAACAATGCTTATGAAAAGCGGCAAACCTGTAATTTTAGTTGTAAATAAAGTGGATAAACTTGGTGAACCACCTGCGGAAATATACGAATATTATTCACTTGGGCTAGGAGATCCATTTCCGGTTTCTTCTGTTCATGGACATGGCACAGGTGACATTTTAGACGAAGTGTGCGCCCACTTAACAATGGAAGAAGAGGGTGACGAAGAGGGCGACAGAATAGGCGTAGCAGTAATTGGGCGCCCTAATGTTGGCAAAAGCAGCCTTGTTAATTTCATTTTAGGCGAAGACAGAATGATTGTCGCTGATGAAAGCGGAACAACAAGAGACGCTGTTGACAGCGATGTCGATAATAATTATGGTAGCTTTACTTTTATTGACACAGCAGGTATGCGCAAAAGAGGTAAAGTTGATGAAGGTGTAGAACGCTATAGCGTTTTACGCAGCCTTGCAGCAGTTGAAAGAGCGCGTGTTTGCGTAATAATGATAGATGCTACTGTAGGTTTTACCGAGCAGGATTCTAAAGTGGCAGGCTTTGCACACGAACAAGGCAAGGCTTGCATTATTGCTGTTAATAAATGGGATGCTATTGAAAAAGATGATAAAACCATGCAAAAATGGCGTAAAATACTTGAAGATGATTTCAGCTTTATGTCCTATGCCCCAATAATTTTTATCAGTGCAAAAACAGGGCAAAGAGTACCTCAGCTTTTTGAAATGATTAAAGCGGTTGATGACCAAAATGCAATGCGTATTACAACAGGTATGCTTAATGATTTGCTTGCAAGGGCAACCGCAAGGGTGCAACCACCAAGTGATAAAGGTAAACGTTTGAAAATATTCTATATGACACAAATTTCAACACGTCCGCCGACATTTGTATGCTTTTGTAATGTTAAATCGTTGTTTCATTTTTCATATCAACGTTATATTGAAAACCAAATACGAGACACATTTGGCTTAACAGGCACTCCGATACGTTTAATTTTAAGAGAACGTGGAGAAAATACTTAAAATGTATTTGTTAAAAAGATAATGAATATATATTTAAGAGTGAGAGTATATTAGAACGGAGATCAACGATGACAACAATAATTTTATGTTCTGTTGCATGTGCGATAATGAGCTATTTACTTGGTTCATTAAGCTTTGCAATTATAATTTCCAAGGGTGTTTATAAAAAAGATATTCGTACATTTGGCTCTGGAAATGCAGGAATGACAAATATTTTAAGAACTTTTGGAAAGAAAGCAGCCATTGCAACTTTTGCAGGAGATATTGGCAAAGGCGTTGTCGCTGTAATATTATCAAAGGTAATTTTTGAAAGCTTTACTGATGTTTTACCTATTTATGGTGCATATATAGGAACTTTTTTTGCAGTACTTGGACATATTTTTCCGCTTTATTTTGGGTTTAAAGGCGGCAAGGCAGTTTCTGTAGGTATAGGCACAATTTTTGCTATAGAGCCTATTATTGCATTATTTATGATTGTTGTGTTTTTTATTGCATTTGCTTTTAGTAAAATGGTTTCACTTGGAAGCATTTGCGGTGCACTGGCATATCCGATTTTAACATTTTTATATTTTTATAACACAGGCGAAAATTATATAATTACAACTATATGTGCTGCAATTATGGGTGCTTTGGTAGTTTTTTTACATAGGCAAAATATTTCTCGAATAATAAACGGCACTGAATATAGATTTATGCAAAAAAAGAAAGAAAACGATAAGAAATAGATATTGTATTTAGTTGGATATTTAATATATTTGATGAAAATGTGAATTTTTAATAAAAAATATATAACAAACTTATAAATTTTATTTAATATGCAAATTATTTGTTGCGGTATTTTAAATTATATGCTATAATTTAAACATAGAAAGCAAAAATGTGTAACGATATATCGTCACATTTTGCAAAAGGAGGCTTACCGTATGAAAATAACATGCACAGGACGTAAAGTTAATTTGAAAGATGTGTTTGAAGAAAGAGTTGAAAAAAGGCTGTTAAAGCTGAATAAATTCTTTTCAAACGATGCAACAGCAAATGTAACAGTGACGGTTGAAAAAGATTGGCAAACCGTTGAGGTTACGGTAAGAGACCACAGTTACACATATCGTGCAGAAAAAGAGGCTGATAAAATGGAAGATGCCTTTGATGCGGCGGTAGATTTACTTGAAAGGCGTATTGTAAAAAACCGTAAACGCCTACAAGACAGAAAAACATCAAATGATTTTGAAATTTTTGAAAGCTATGAAGAGGAAATTGCACAAGAAGACGATTACAATGTTATTCGTGAAAAACGTTTTAATTGTAAACCGTCAAATGTTGAAGAAGCCATTTTAAATATGGAGATGCTGGGGCATAATTTTTATTTGTTCAGAGAGGCAAGTACAGATGAAGTTCAGCTGGTTTACGTTAGAAAAGATGGTTCTTATGGTGTATTAATTCCTGAGAGATAATTCAAAGGGACGATGATAATCATCGTCCCATATATTTTGAAATACAATATTTTATAAATAGAAAAGAAGGGGAATTGTATTGATTTATGATTTAATTGCGCCATGTTATTTTGGCACAGAAAGTTCTGCGGCGTTTGATTTTAAACGCATTGGTGCGCAAGATGTTAATATAACAGATGGAAGAATTGCCTTTAGAGGCGATGAAAGCGTCATCGCAGCAGCAAATTTACATTCAAGATGTGCAGAGCGTGTATTAATTGTGTTAAAAACATTTAATGCAAGCGATTTTGATACGCTTTTTGATGCAGTAAGCGAAATACCTTGGGAAGAATTAATGCCGGCAGATGCAGAATTTCCGGTGAAAGGTAGCAGCCTTTCAAGCACACTTTCCAGTGTACCTGCGTGTCAAAGCATTGTTAAAAAAGCTGTGGTAGAGCGCATGAAACGCGGACATAAAGTTAATATTTTGCCCGAGAGCGGTGCGGTATATAAAATTAGGTTTTCTATTAGAAAAGACAAAGCCCAAATTATGCTTGACACTTCAGGTGCAGGGCTCCACAAAAGGGGATACCGCAGAAATTCGACACTTGCGCCGATAAAAGAAACCTTAGCGGCTACGATAATTGATTTAGGTAGAATTTATCATGACACAACAGCACAAGATCCATTTTGTGGCAGTGGAACATTAATAATTGAAGCTGCAATGAAAGCCATGAATATGGCGCCGGGAATACGAAGGCATTTTGCTGGCGAACATTACACATTTTTACCAAAAGATATATGGACAAAAGAGCGTAAAAAAGCCATAGAAGAAGTTAAAAAAGATGTTGACTTTGAAGGTTTCGGCTTTGACATTGACCCAATTGCAATTGAGCTTGCAAAAGCTAATGCAAAATTTGCTGGTGTTGATAGTAAATGCAAATTTTTTGTTGCGGATGTAAAGAATTTTAGTCCGTCACAAGGCAGCATGGTTTTTACCAATCCACCTTATGGTGAAAGATTGGGCGATACCGAATTAGCTAAAGAACTGGCTGGGGTTTTAGGCGAACGCTTAGAGAAAAACCCTGTCAGAAGCTCGTATATAATTACAGCAGACGCTGAATTTGAGCAGAATTTTGGCAAAAGGGCAAAGCGCCGTCGCAAGCTTTATAATGGAATGATACCTTGTCAAGTTTACATGTATTTTTAAAATTAATTTTAAATAAAACACGACTAAATTTTACATTAATGTATAATTTAGTCGTGTTTTAAATTTTATATATATTTTTATAATATAAATTGGCATATGGGCACTTTGATGCTCACGCCAATAAGATCACCTTTGCAAGGATATAAATAATCGGAACGAAGTGGAGATTTTTATATTTGGTGTAATCGCATTGAACATGTCATTCCGAGCGTAGCCGAGGAATCCGTCTTTTTAGTCACTTGCAACTATCGCAAACTT
>CAYJGV010000021.1:0-27582 GCA_964369715.1 uncultured Bacteroides sp.
GCAATTTCAACAAGGCGTTTTGCCATAGGTGGACGCGCAAAGCTTGTTCCAAGCAAGTATACGTTTTCGTATTTTGCACCTGCTTGTAAAGTTGGGATGATGTAATCATCCACAAATTCGTCTACCAAGTCCATAATATATAATTTGCTTGCGCCTGTTTGTATCGCTTTTTCTTCAAGGCCTTCAAGTTCGCTTTCTTGTCCTACGTCCGCACAAGCAGCAATAACTTCACAGCCATAATTTTCTTTAAGCCATGGAATAATTATCGAGGTATCAAGCCCGCCACTATAAGCTAACACAACTTTTTTATAAGATTTTTCTGTTTTCATCATATGCTCCATTCTGACGAATTTACGTCAATTTTTTAATTCAATGCCCTTTGATAAAACAGGGCGTTATAATTTTAGGCAATTGCGCCATATTTTTATTTTATAAGTATATTATAGCCGCATATTTATGCATTGTCAATGATATTTTATACATTATTTGCAAATTTGTTGATTTGTATATTTTACGGATTTCATCAAGAAAATATTTGTGATAATATTATATAAATATGCAGTATTTTTCAAATAGTTGGTATAATATCCATTTATTTATTTAAGATAACATTTATATTATATTATAAAAATGTAATATTTATGCATAAAAATACGTATATAAGTAAGAAAACAAAATATACATATTATATACATTGACATATTGCATAAAAAAAGGTATGATTTTTACATGATTAGGAGGAGATTTTTAAAATGTGGACACGTAAATTATTAAAAGATAATGCTAAAATGGTGTTATCGAGGACATATTGGCTTTCATTCGCGGTGATTTTAGTACATAATGTGATTATAAATTCGACAAGTAGTATACTTAGTGCATCGACAGATTTGCAAACACTTTTTGGGGCATATGTCAGTGATGGGCTTGTGATTGGGTTTTCATTATTATCTATGGCTTTTACTGTTTTTGTTGGTGGGGTATTAGGTGTAGGTTTAGTTAGGTTTTTTATGGAGGCGAGGGGCGGAAATGCACCATTTAAAACATTATTTTCAGGTTTTGATTCTAATTATTTAAATGTTACGAAAATACAGTTTTTCGTTTCGTTAAAGGTGTTTTTATGGACGCTTTTGTTAATTATTCCCGGGGTTATTAAGTCTATCGAGTATTCCATGGTGCCGTATATTTTGGCAGAAAATCCAAGTATTTCTTCAAGGCGTGCGTTCGAGTTATCTAAGGCGATGACCGATGGCGAAAAAATGGATATTTTTGTATTGGGCCTTTCTTTTATTGGGTGGAATTTATTAGGTGCTCTTGCTTGTGGTGTCGGCGTTATTTTTGTTGCGCCTTATATGCAGGCAACTTATGCCGAGCTATATACCGCACTTCGCACTAAAGTTATGGCAAACGGCTATTCTAACACCTACGAATTACCGGGCTTCATCGCCTACTAACTTACTTTTCTTTTAGAAAAAAGAAAAGTAAGCAAAAGAAAACCTACAACACAACTTGCGGTGAATTGTTAGCTTTGTTTGCCTCTTTTTTTGGTTTTTAATTAGTACTAACTTTTCTTTTGGAAAAAAGAAAGGTTAACAAAAGAAAACCAACAACACAACTTGCGGTGAATTGTTAGCTTTGTTTGCCTCTTTATTAATTTTTTTATAACAAAAACAGCTCTTTTGAAAAAAAGAAAAGTAAGCAAAAGAAAACCTACAACACAACTTGCGGTGGGTTGTTAGTTTTGGAAGGAATATATTATGAAAAAAACAATTTGTGGAACTGCTTTTATGATTGTAGGAGCTATTTTATTGGCGGCTTGCATTATTTCTGCAAGTTTAAATTTAGATTCACATTGGTTTGCAGATAGATTAATTAGCACAATTGTATCTTCTCCGTTGTTGATTGTTGTGTTTTGTTTAGCCTTATTCCATTGGTCAAAAGGTTTTATTATTTTAAGTAAAGAGCTTAAAAACGATGACATTGCAAAATAAATATTATGTGTAAAAACTAAATAAAACCACTGACTATGCAAAACTAGCACTTCATAGTCAGTGGTTTTCTTTTTTTCTGTTTAATTTAAAAATTAAGCAAAAATTTTATTCCATTATCTCTTTAATTTTCTTCGATTTCACTAAAAGCACAACACCCACAACACAAACGGCAGTGAAAATAATTGATTTTAAAAATGAAATAACACAGCCTTTTATTATTTTCCTTTTTTGCTTTTTCCAATAATAAGTGACTATTTTTGCAATAATTTTATCCATGTATTCTTTCCTTCTCAAAGTAAATTTTCTTGTTTAAATTTCAAAACCGCCTGCTGTCCTTGGGAATGGTATAACGTCCCTGATATTTGAAATGCCTGTCACATACATCACAAGACGTTCAAATCCAAGGCCAAAGCCCGCATGTTTAACCGTGCCAAAACGGCGCAAATCCAAATACCATTCATATTCTTTGCTTGGCAAATTCATCTCTTCTAAACGGCTTAGCAATACGTCAAGGCGTTCCTCACGTTGGCTGCCGCCAATAAGTTCACCTACGCCCGGTACAAGCATATCTGTTGCGGCAACAGTTTTGCCGTCATCGTTTAAGCGCATGTAAAATGATTTTATGTCTTTAGGGTAATCTGTAACAAATACAGGTTTTTTGTAAACTTGTTCTGTTAAATATCTCTCGTGTTCTGTTTGTAAATCTGCACCCCACTCAGCTTTATATTGGAAATTATCATTGTTTTTCTCAAGTTCTTCAATCGCTTTTGTGTAACTAATTCTTACAAAATCACTGTTTACAAGCTCTTCTAAACGGCCTTGTAAGGTTTTGTCGAAAAAGTTTGTAAAAAAAGCTATTTCGTCAGGGCAACGCTCTAATATAAAGCCCACCACGCTTTTCACCATATCTTCTGCCAAATCCATATCGTCAGATAAATCCGCAAATGCAATTTCGGGTTCTATCATCCAAAATTCAGCGGCATGCCTTGGTGTATTCGAATTTTCTGCCCTGAATGTAGGCCCAAAAGTATACACATTGCCAAATGCCATCGAAAAAGCCTCTGCCTCTAATTGGCCCGAAACCGTTAAATTTGTTTGACGTGCAAAAAAGTCTTGCGCATAGTCCACTTCGCCGTTTTCACAGCGTGGTGCTGTGTCAAAATCAAAAGTGCTTACACGGAACATCTCGCCTGCGCCTTCGCAGTCACTGCCTGTAATTATTGGTGTGTGCGCGTACACAAAGCCCCTGTCTTGAAAAAACGAATGTATGGCATATGCGGCTACACTTCTAACCCTAAGGGCTGCTTGTATTGTGTTTGTGCGCATGCGCAAATGTGGCATTGTTCGCAAAAACTCAAGGCTGTGGCGTTTCTTTTGCAAAGGGTATTCCGGCGCACATTCGCCCAAAATATTAATCTCGTTCGCATTAATTTCAAAAGCCTGTTTTGCACTTGGTGTATGCACAACTGTGCCTTTAATTTCAAAACTTGTACCTACACCGCATTTTGCAATATCTTTATAATTGCTGATTTTTTCACTCTCGAAAACAATTTGCAAGCTTTTAAAGCACGAACCGTCTGTCAATTCAATAAAGCCGATGCTTTTTGAATCCCTCGTTGTTTTGCTCCAGCCGCAAACCGTTATTATCTCGCCCTCTGTGGGCAAATTTTTATATAAATTTGCTATTTCAAAGCGTTTCATAAGACATTTCTCCCATATAATATATTATATTTATTATAATGTTAAATCTCATTAAAGTCAATAAAATTACAATTTCACATAGCATTAAATAGCATAGTAATGCAACATTAATGCATGGAATGTGCAAGAGTAAAAAACTATAATTAAAGTAATATTAAATTTAATGGAGGCGCAATTATGCAAAACAGTAAAATTTGCGAAAATATCGAGCGTTTAGTACAATATGGTCTTAAGTATAATTTGATAAAAGACGAGGATATTTTTGTTGCACGCAACACTTATATGGACATTTTCAGCATAGCAGAACCTTGCACAGATGAGCAAATTTTACATATTTCAAAAGAAGATTATCCCCTTACTCCCGAAACACTTTTGGCGCCTGTTTTAGACTACGCCGCCGAAAACAATTTTTTTGACGGACAAGTAGATGCCTTACGTGTGAATTTTGAAGCACGCTTGATGGGCGTATTAATGCCACGACAAAGCGAAATTTCAGACAAATTCAACATGCTCTACAACACAAAAGGCGCAATTGCCGCCACTGAATATTTTTATGATTTATGCATTAAATCAAATTATATTCGCTCGGCACAAATTGCCCAAAACAAGCAATGGGGTTATCCTTGCAAATATGGCGAACTTGAAATTACAATCAACTTAACAAAACCTGAAAAAGACCCAAAAACCATAGCTTTAGAGCGTTTGCAGCCGGCTGCATCATATCCAAAATGCATGCTTTGCATAGAAAACATTGGCTATGCAGGTCGCATAAATTTCCCTGCACGGCAAACACATCGTGCAATGCCGATAGACATTTGCGGCGGCAAATTCTATCTACAATACAGCCCTTATGTTTACTATAACGAGCACTGCATTATTTTCAGCGCACACCACACACCAATGACGGTTAACGCAGGCACTTTTAAGGAGCTTTTAAGCTTTGTAAAGCAATTTAAGCATTATACTTGTGGCAGTAATGCCGATTTACCCATAGTGGGCGGCAGTATTTTAAGCCATGCACATTATCAAGGTGGCAATTATATTTTCCCGATGCATCGTGCAAAAACGCTTTCGATTTACAAAAGTGCAGAGTTTAAAAACATACAAGTGCATAAAATAAATTGGCCTATGACAACTTTGCGCGTAAAAAGTGATGACGAAAACGAGCTTTGTAATTTTGCCGCAATGGCGCTTGAAAAATGGCGCGAATACGAGGATAAAAACGCAGATGTTTTACCTTACAGCGATGAAAACGGCAAAAAAACACCGCATAACACCATAACACCTATTTTGCATTTTGAAGAGAGTGAGCAAAAATATGTGCTTGATTTAGTGCTTAGGAACAACCGCACGAGTGAAGAGCACCCACTTGGAATTTTCCACCCACATGCCGAAATTCACCACATTAAAAAAGAAAACATTGGTTTAATAGAAGTTATGGGGCTTGCGATTTTACCCTCACGTTTACAAGATGAAAGCGCAGAAATCGCAAAAGTTTTGACAGGCGAAAAAGACAAGGACGAGGCAAAAGCCGAGTTAGCTATTCACGCAGAGTGGATTGATTATTTATGCGCCAAACATGGGAATGCCTTAAGTACAGCCGCTGCGCAATCCATTATAAAAGAGGAGATTGGCGCAAAGTTTGAGACCTGTTTGACACATTGTGCAGTATTTGCTGAGAGCGAATCCGGTGATAAATCTTATGATAATTTTATGATGGCATTGGGATTTGAAAAATAAAGCTTCACTCAATTTTTCTCGAAAAATTGCGGATTGCTAAGGCAGAGCCTTAGCGCAGGTTTGGACGGCAGTCCAACAAGATAAAACCACTCCCCACACCTTTCGGTGTGGGGAGTGGTTTTTTAAGAGAGTTTATTTGTAAAATTCATACAAATCATTTTAAGTAACGCTTATGCCGGTTGAGCTGTTTCGTCTTCGTCGTCTTTTTTGTTGTCTTTTCTTGATAAAGCCGCTACTGCTACTTGTACTACAGCTATAAGTGCCATTAACCATGTCCAACGGTCAACGATGATCATTGGTAGTCTCATATCTTCTGTTAAGATAAATACTACTATTGATACGATTGCAACTACTAAGCTAAATAGTCTCATTAGGCCTTTGCGTTTTGTTGTGTCTTCTTCGTCTTCTTCTGTAGATGCGTTTTCTGTATTGCCATACTCATCTTTCTTTTTCTTGCCGAAGTATCCGATTAAAAGAACAATTGACATAATCGCTGTGATAATTGTTAAAATTAAGTTTAATAACGCCCATGCGCCGCCAAATGCTGCTGCAGGTGCTACCGGCTCTTCAATTTCAACTTCAGGTGCTTCTGCATCCGGTACCGGTGTGTCGTCTATTTCAACTTCTGGTTCTGGGTCCGGAGTTGGATCTGGAGTTGGGTCTGGTAATGGATCCGGTGTAACTATAGGTGTAGGTCCTGGTCCTGGTCCTGGTCCTGGTCCCGGGCCTGGGCCTGGGCCTGCAGGTGCAACAATTACAATAGTGCCCGGAACATATGTTATGATGTAGTTTGTTGTTTCTGCCGGTCCTGAAGCTATAATTGGATATGTGCCTGCTGGTGTTGCCGGTGTTGCTGTTGTTGTCAAACTTACAGCTAAGTTGATAGAACCAGGTGTCTCATTTAATTTTAATGCAGAGTGGAAGTATGTGAACGGTGGGTTTGTTGTACTTTCATCTCTTGAGTAACTATTTGCTGTAACTGTGAATCTTGCTTTAGTTACTGTTAATGTACCTGTTTCGTATATGATGGTGTAGTTGTTTGTTTTTGCACTTACATCGGTTTGGCTTTGTGCAGTTACACTGGTTGAATTTGCATATGTGCCTGCATTATCGCCCACTGTGTATGGGTTTTGTAAAACAACATCTGCACTTGTAATGCCATAAGTTGCTGCTGTATCTGTGCCTTTAAATCCTGTTAATGTATATGCATTTGCAATTGTGAATGTTTCGCCATACTCAACAGATTGTGCACTTGGAGTTAATATTAACTCAGCAGGATCAACTGTGATTGTGCCCTCATTTACTACAACTGTGTAGTTAGGTTGTGCTTGTGTATTTAATGCGTTAATAACTGCTGCTGCTGGGTCTAGGTAAACTCTGTATGAGCTAACCGGTGAGCCTTGTATATAGTCAGTTATTAATTTAACTTGTGCGTCTGTTATGCCAACTGAAGTTTGAGTATCACCATTTACAAAACCTGCAATTGTGTATTCTCCAACTAATGATGGCACGCTATCGTAGAATTCAACATTAAAACTATTCGGTGTGATTGTTAATTGAATTGGGTTTACAATGAATGAACCGTTATTATAATCTACATCATAGTTTTTAAGAACATCTTCTGAAATATTTGATGCGCTAATTGTTGCAACATAAGGTGTTGTGCTTGCGTCGTCACCTTTTTGGTAAACTGTTGTGATTTCTACATTAACTTGTGTTTCGTCATTGCCTTTAAATGCATTTGCTGTATGGCTGAATGTTGGAACAGCATCGTTATAGTTAATTGGTTGAATTGCATTAACTGTTAATGCCAAAGGTGCTTTTGTGATTGTAGGCATAACTGTTGTTGATACAGTATTGTATCCCGGTTTGCTTGCAGTAATTCTTACTTGCATACCGCTGTTTGTTCCTGTAGCTTCATCAACAGTTTTAACTTTTTCTAAATCTGCAAATGTTGCTGCTGTTGTCCATGTGCCATTTGTGCCGTAACGGTATTCATATGTTATTGTTCCGCCGTTTGCAGTAAAGTCTGCTGCACTTGTAGCCACTGTATCTATTGAAACATAATGATTTGTAATAGGATCAAAGTCTTGGTCGTTATATTCTGTGTTAAGAGGTGTTGCCACAACAGTTAGACCATCTTTGTTAATTATGTTTAAATCGCCATCAACTACATTTAATACATAGTTTTCTAAATCTGTTTGATTTGGAACTGTTAATTTGTTGTTATTTAATGTAAGTTCTGCTGTTACATTATAAGGGTTGCCTGCAGGTAATGATGTGTTTGTTGCATTTGTTGTATATTTTACTGTAATGCCAAGACCTGCTAAAGTGTCACTGCCTAATAAACCTTTTCCGCTAGCATAAGTATGAGATGCTGCTGGTTTTAAGTCGCCGTTTGTATCTAAAACTTCTCCGAACACAATATCATTAATATCATTAACAACTATTTCAAGAGGAGCTTTTTGAATTAAGGGATAAACTGTTATAGGTGTTGCAGCACGGTATGTGCCTGTTGGGTCAGTTGCGCTAATTGTTACTTGATATGTCATATCATTAGTATTTGTTGTGTTATTTATAACATTAGCGTATGTGATTTCCGGGATATTTGAATATGTTGTTGCTGTACCGCCTGCATAAGCGTAAGATAAATCCATGTTTGACAAATCTGTTCCGCTTGCATCTGTTACATTTGCTTCACCTAATAATCTGTCATGAGAATTTGCATCATATGTGCCAACATAAGCTATGCCACTTACATAAGAGCTTAAATCGATAACAAGTTTTTCTTTTAAATCGTGGAATACATAGAAAATTGTTCCCTCGCCAACTGTTTTTGTAAGAACATTTGGTGTTGTTGGGTAAACATAGTCTGTTCCTAAATAATCTGTAGGTATAATTGTTACATTACCGGGGAAAGCTGTTTTCGCTTCAGAATATGCTGTGTTTTCTGTGTATGTTCCATTGCCGTTACCGTTATTGTCAGCATTTTCGAATAAGTATTTTATTGTGTAATTAACTTCTTTAACTTTGGTGTATTCGAAGATAATTTCAACTTGACTTGCGCCTGAAACATATTCCATTTTAACTGTTTTTGTTGCCTCTGTTGCTGTATAATCTGGAATTGCCACACTGTTAAATACCATGTATTGTTTTGTTGTTGTGCCACTTGTGCGGTAAGTTTCAGTTGTGCTGTTTTGTTTGAAAATTTCAAGACCTGTGTCAGCGTCAACGTGTTTTACAACGAAATAATACTCAGTTGGTTCAAATGTATAAGTAATTGTTATAACACTAGAGCCTTCTACTAAAGTATATTTGCTTGCTAATTTTGCACTTGTTTCTGCGCCGTTATCTACAGAAATTTTAACTGTGTCTTCTGCTGTGTATTCACCGTTTGATGTCCAACCTGCTTTTACAAGCTCGGCTGTTGTTTTAGCTTTTAAGCTTATTTCATCACCAACATTAGCTGATGTTACTGTTGTTTCGCTTAAAACATTTGCACCATAAACGTGTTTAATTGTGTAGCTTGCTACTGGGTCTGACCATACTGCTTGTAGCTTAATGTTTCTGTCAACTGCTGTGCCAAAAACAAATGGGTAATCTGCTAATTTGTTTGAACCATCTGCATTTAAACCAACAATTTCATACCATCCTACAAAAACTTTTCCATCTTCCGGAGTTTGTAGGCTTTGTGCATAAAGAGCGCCTGTAGATGTATCGCCGTGAACTTGGCTGTAATCTAAGATATCACCATTAGGAATACCTTCAATTTTTTCATCGCTGTCTTTACCATTGTTATTTGGGTCAAATTCCACATCAAATACTTCAGGTATCCATTTTGCATAAACCATTACTTCAGCGTTAGGCATTATGCTTCCGTTATATGGGTCAAACTTTGTCATAAATTGGTCATCTGTATACCAACCACCAAAAGTATAACCGTCTCTTGTAGGAGTTTGTGTGTTGCTTAACAAACCTGTCATTAAAACATCTTTGCCTGTTTTATCTGTATAGCTAAATGGTTCGCCATTTTTAACATCTGTAATTGTGTATGGATTGCTTGAGTTATATGTTGTGCCGTTTACTGTAATTTCGCCGCCCATTAAGTTATATTTAAACTCAAAGCGATTTCTTGTGTAATAGAAATTACCAAATCTTGTTTCGCCGTTAATGCCTTGTGTGCCGCCACCGCTTGTAAGAGAGAACGAACCGTTTGAAGATGTTGTATATCTTACATTAGTAAAGCCTTGAACTGCTTTTGGCACATAACTGCTACCGTTATACATCATGTATTGAGTTTTATCCGGGTCTAGAACAAAGGAAACGCCTTGTGCTGATGTTATAACTTCGGCTGAAGGAATGCTTGCACCGGGAATATATAGATAATTATTTGCAGGATCCCTTGCTATCATATCTGAAGCTGTTGAATCACCTGAGTATATATCATATGTTGCCACTTGTGCATCAGTTGCTTCATAATAATACATAACGCCTGATTTGATTGAATGAACTTGTGCATTTTCTCTGAATGTAACAGTGAAATCTGTTTGCCAATCTGCAGGCAACATGCCTTCAGATGCTGTAATTTCTTTTAAGCCTGTGCCGTCATTTTTGAAAGAGCCTGCGATATTGCTTGGGTATACCCATTGGAACACATTAGCGCTCATTGGTGGTTCAACACCGTTATTGTAAGAAGCTAAACCTGCTCTTGTAGGCCATGTAGCTTCGATATTATCGCCAAGTTTAACTTTTAATGTATATGTATTGCCGCCGTCTGTTTTGCCGGCCGCTGCAGCCACATAATCTGCATCGGTTTTATCTACGCTGTTACCTGCAAAAATTGTGCTGTCAATTACCATCCATGAATTAACAAATGGGAATACTAAATCATAAACAAGCCTTGTGAAATAAACATTAACTGTTGTAGAGCCATCGCCCTCAACAACTACATTTGTATCATTCCATGCATATTCTGCATGAGTTAAGCCTGTAGGAACTACTGTAGGAGGTGTTATTGTTGTACCTGTTTTTGCTTGTAAAACTTCAGAAGAGAAGAAAGTAAAATTATCTGTATCATTTGCAGCTGCTGTTCCTTTAATAGAAGCGCCGCCGTCTATGCTATTATCTAAATTTTCTTTTTCTACCCAGTATAAAACTGTGTAGTTCACATCGATTGCTGTCCAAACAGCAGTATATTCTGTGTTTGCTTGAGGAATTGTAATAGATGTCAAATCAATTTTAGCGCCAGTGGAATCTTCCCAATGTGAAAAAACATAACCCTCTTTTGTTGGGTTAGCAGGAACTGTGAAACTTGTTCCCCATTTTCCGCTTATTGTGTTTACATAAGAACCACCGTCAGAATTAAATGTAATATTGCCGATTGTACGGTCGTAATATACTTTAATAGCTTGATTGTTTGAAGTAATTGCTATAGGAGCTATCGCAGTTTGTAAAGCATAGCCTGCTTTTGCTTTATCTGCTGCTGTTATTAAAGTACCGATTGCTGTAGAATCATTAACAGTAGCACTGTTTTCAATAACATGAGTACCGTTTTCGTCTTCATAGTAATATTCAACTAAATATTTTACATTTGAATTTTCTTCATAATAAATATTTAATACTGTGTTGTTTGTGATTGTTTCATTTAAAAGCACAGTTGTATCTGTTGCAGTCATTGAGTAAGTAGCAAAGTTAGCGCCACCATCTGTGCTTAATTCTGCACTTTTATATACAAAACCACCAAGCGAAGGCAAAGTCACACCACTTGTTAATACATAGTTTTCTTCAACACTTGCTACATAAGAATCTGTAACTTTTGCTAAAGTGTTTTCTTTGTAATAATTTACTGTAACAGTGTAATCGCCTTTCATGGCTTCCCACACAGCTGTAACAGTGTGATTATTATTTGCGCCTGTAGAATCATATTTAATTGTAGCTAAATCAACGTCCCAACCTTTAAAAATATGGCCGGCTTTTACCGGGTTTGCATTGCCAGGAAGCGCTGGTGTGGTGCCATCTGTAAATGTTGCTACTACATCAGCCTCACCATTACCAAGCACAAAAGTAACTGTAAACTCTTTGTTTACGGTGCCTGGGTCAACTTGATTAGCATTTGGGTCTACTACAGGATTAGTATTGCCTGTGTTTGCAGTTGTTGTAACTGTAGGCACGTTTCCTTGTGTAGGTGTAGAACCGTATCCGGTTGAATTGTCGCCTTCAATCGCGGCAAAAGCTGGAAAGTTAGCCATTGAGAACATTAACATAAATGCCATCAAAAGGCTAGCTATCTTTTTGCCATAAACTCTCTTTGTCATCGTGGACACTCCTTCATAGTTGCTTTCGAACTGTAGATTATTAGATAAATTTTAAAATGTAAATATTGACCTAACATCTACAAAATTTATTATTTGAATATATTATAGCACAAAATTTTAAAAAATCCACAAAACTTACAAAAACGTAAGTTTTGTGTTTTTTGTCGATACATCGTCAAAAAATAGAGTTAGTTCAAGTTTTTTAGTTACATTATGGTTACATTTGCACAAAATCATAATTTTATCAATTAAAATTTTGTATTTTACATTCCAAAATCACTGATTTTGCAGTATTTTGTTGCACATTGCACAAAAAAATTTGTGATTGTGCATGCAATCTCTTACAGTATGTTTATCAAAAACATACAGCACATCATTTCAATTTGCGAATGAATTTACACAGAATACGCTATTTTGTATCAAAACCATGCATTAACACAATATATTGACTTACGAAATCTTCTAAGCTAATACATAAATGTGAAATTTTACCAGCTCGAAACCACCAAAATGTAACCAAAGTGTTTCAAGATGTAATATTTACGCTTGAAAACTAATATATGTCACTTTACGCTTAAAGCTTGACGTAAAATCAACAGGGAATGTAATAATTGTAACAATTACATTAATAATGGCTATTATTTTGAGCACAAAGTGACGGATTTCTACACCCTGCAAAGAGGCGCATATGGCTTTTACCTTTCGCATTACACAGCGGTACTTGTAGCTTTTTTCAAAGTGATTTTTTCTTTAAAGCTCACCTCGTTATTTTAAGCGTTGTGAAAATCCGTTTAATACATTTTTCATTAATCTTTTTTCTATTATATAATGTATATAATACATATATATGTTAAATAAAAAAGTATTTACATTTTCATTCATCTTGTGATATACTATCTCATAATAGCTTTTACCTAAAATTGCAATGTTTGGATATATGCAATCACATCATTATTGTGGAGGTTCTACCATGCAAAATTTGCTTATTCTTGGGTGCGGCGGCTATGGTGAAACTGTGAAAGAGCTTGCAGCTTGCACAAATGCATTTGACAATATAGCTTTTTTGGACGATAACTCACCTGATGCCCTTGCAAAATGTGATGATTATTTAAATTTTACAAGTGAGTTTTCTTTTGCATATCCTGCCTTTGGCAACAACGAAATGCGTTTAAAATGGCTTGAAAAATTAGAAAAAGCAAATTTTAACATACCAATATTAATTCACCCTAAAGCTTGGGTAAGCCAAAATGCCCAAATTGGCACAGGCTGTGTTGTGCTTGCTAACGCTTGTATAAATTCACGCACGCAAATAAATAAAGGGTGCATTATCAATTTGGGCGCTATTATAGACCACCACTGCACCATAAAAACTGCTGTACACATTGGAATGGGTGCTATTATTAAAGCTGGAAATATCATCAACAGCTTTAAAACAATTGAAGCCGGTGAAGTATTAGAACGAAAACAATACTAATGTATAAACAAAACAAAAGGAGTGTAATATGAGAATTGAAACAAAATGCTTAAGAACAGGATATACGCCCAAAAATGGTGAACCAAAAGCCATGCCAATTTATCAAAGTACAACTTTCACTTATGATTCCACCGAACATGTCGGAAAATTATTCGATTTATCCGAAGCAGGGCATATGTATTCTCGTATCTCAAACCCAACTGTAAGCATGGTTGAAGAAAAACTGGCGGCGCTTGAGGGCGGTGTAGGCGCACTTTGCACAACAAGCGGACAAAGCGCAACTTTGTTTTCTATTATAAATTTATGCGAAGCTGGCGATGAAATTGTTGCCTCGGGTTCGCTTTATGGCGGCAGCATCAATTTGCTTAATGTCACACTTAAAAAAATGGGCATAATATGCCGTTTTATAAGCAATGACGATGATGAAGAAACCATGCAAAAAGCTTTTAACGAAAAAACAAAGGCAGTTTATGCCGAAACACTTTCAAACCCATCGTTAAGGGTTTTGGATATTGAAAAATTTGCTAAAGTGGCACACAAAAACAATGTGCCTTTGATTATAGACAACACTTTTGCAACACCTGTGCTTTGCAGACCTTTCGAGCACGGCGCGGATATAGTTGTTCATTCAACCTCAAAATACATGGACGGACACGCCCTTCAAATTGGCGGTGTTATAATTGACAGCGGCAATTTTGATTGGAGCGCAAACGCAGATAAATTCAAAGGCTTAACCACCCCTGACGATAGCTATCACGGCATTGTGTATGCCGATACTTTCGGAAAAAGCGCATATTTAACAAAAGCACGTGTGCAATTAATGCGTGATATCGGCGCATATCCAGGCGCACTAAATGCATTTTTGCTTAATATAGGGCTTGAGACCTTGGCTGTTCGCATGGATAGATATTGCGAAAACGCACAAAAATGCGCAGAATTTTTAATCAAAAGCGATAAGATTGAATTTATCAGCTATCCCGGCCTTAAAGACGATAAA
The DNA here is from genome assembly GCA_964369715.1 of uncultured Bacteroides sp. Classification (GTDB taxonomy): domain Bacteria; phylum Bacillota; class Clostridia; order Oscillospirales; family Ruminococcaceae; genus Ruthenibacterium. Next base: position 14,215 of record CAYJGV010000021.1, read on the forward strand.
GATTACGCACTGGCGCAAAAATATTTAAGTGGCGCAAGCGGTGTAATAAGCTTTTCAATCAAGGGCGGAAAAGCCGATGCTGTTAAATTTATGGACGCATTAAAAATGATTAATATCGAAGTGCATGTTGCGGACATCACCACAAGTGTGTTGCACCCTGCCACCAGCACACACCGTCAAATGACAGACGAGCAACTTATTGGCGCAGGCATTACCCCGGGCATGATTAGGCTTTCTGTTGGGCTTGAGAACATCGATGACATTTTGGAAGACTTGCAAAAAGGTCTTGATGCTATCGATAATTAACAGCCGCATTATTTTGTTTATATTTTGACATTCTTATATTTATCTAAGAATGTCAAATATTTAATTTAGGCATTAATAGGTATTAAAAGAGGGAAGAAAATGTATAAGATTTTAAACAAAGAGCAATTGAACAGCACTGTCACAAAAATGGATATTTATGCGCCGCTTGTTGCAAACAAAGCAAAAGCCGGACAATTTATCATTTTTAGGGCAAGCGAAGACGGCGAGCGTGTGCCGCTTACAATTGCGCAAACAAACGCACAAACAGGCGCTGTTACGATAATTTTCCAAATTGTCGGAAGTGCAACGCAAGAGCTTAACTTGCTAAACGAGGGCGATTGCCTTGCAGATTTTGTTGGCCCATTAGGCGAGCCAACGCATATTGACGGGCTAAAAAAAGTTGCCGTTGTGGGCGGCGGCGTGGGCTGTGCAATAGCATACCCTGTTGCAAAAGCATTGCACGAGCAAGGCACAGAAGTCCACAGCATTGTAGGTTTTAGAAACGAAGACCTTATCATTTTAAAAGACGAGTTTGAAGCAGTAAGCGACAAATATGTGCTTATGACAGATGACGGCAGCGCAGGCGAAAAAGGCTTTGTGACAAATGCCCTTCAAAAACTGCTTGATGAGGGCGAAAAATACGACACTGTAATTACAATAGGCCCATTGCCTATGATGAAATTTGTATGTGCTGTGACAAAACCAAGTGGCATAAAAACCATAGTGAGCATGAACCCCATTATGGTTGACGGCACAGGCATGTGTGGCGGATGTCGCTTAACCGTTGGCGGCGAAGTTAAATTTGCATGTGTGCATGGCCCTGATTTTGACGGCCACCTTGTAGATTTTGACGAAGCCATGAGCCGTGGCTCGATGTATAAAGAGCGCGAAAAAGATTGTAACTTGTTAAAAAAGGAAGTATAGATAGATGAATATGCAGCCAAAAAAATGTCCTATGCCGGTGCAAGACGCAGTTTTGCGCGCTACAAATTTTGAAGAAGTGGCACTTGGCTACGACAAAGAAACAGCCATTACAGAGGCACAAAGATGCTTGCAGTGCAAGCACAAACCATGCATAGCAGGTTGTCCTGTGCAAATTGATATCCCTGGTTTTATTGCAAAAGTTGCCGAGGGCGATATGCTTGGCGCTTTTGATGTTATTAATAAAGATAGCTCTTTGCCGGCAGTTTGCGGCAGAGTTTGCCCACAGGAATCACAATGCGAATGCAAATGTGTGCGTGGAATTAAAGCGGATTGCGAACCTGTTGCAATTGGCCGTTTAGAGCGTTATGTCGCCGATTATAAGCGTGAAAACGCAAGCGAAAAACCACAAATGCCAACACAAAACGGACGCAAAGTTGCCGTTGTGGGCAGTGGCCCTGCCGGGCTTGCGGCCGCAGGCGAACTTGCAAAACTTGGCTATTCCGTTACAATTTACGAGGCTCTTCATCTTGCAGGTGGCGTTTTATCTTACGGCATACCTGAATTCCGCCTACCAAAAGACATTGTTAATGCCGAAGTTAACGCACTTAAAGATATAGGCGTTAAGCTTGAAACCAATGTTGTTGTAGGGCGCACTGTTTTTATTGACGAGCTTTTTGAAATGGGCAACGAGGCAGTGTTTATCGGAAGTGGTGCAGGCTTGCCGAATTTTATGAACATCGAGGGCGAAAGCCTTAACGGTGTTTTCAGCGCAAACGAATTTTTAACACGTATTAATTTGATGAAAGCCTATAAAGAAGACAGCAAAACTCCTGTATATCGTGGAAAAAACATAGTTGTTGTCGGTGGCGGCAATGTTGCAATGGACGCTGCACGCTGTGCAAAAAGGCTTGGCGCACAAAGCGTAAGCATTGTTTATCGCCGCAGTTTAAAAGAATTGCCTGCACGTGAAGAAGAAGTTGAACACGCAATGGAAGAGGGCATTATTTTTAAAACTTTGACAAACCCCATTCGCATTTTGGGCGACGAAAGCGGACACGCATCACAAATTGAATGCGTTGAAATGGAATTGGGCGAACCTGATGAAAGCGGACGTCAAAGGCCTGTTGTCAAAAAGGGCAGTGAGTTTTTAATTGATGCCGATTGCATTATAATGAGCATTGGCACAAGCCCGAACCCACTTATAACAAGCACAACAGACGGCCTTGATGCCGACAACAGGGGAAGAATAATCACAAGAGGCGAAGACGGTTTAACCATGCGTGACAATGTTTACGCAGGTGGCGACGCCGTTACCGGTGCGGCAACCGTAATTTTGGCAATGGGTGCCGGCAAACAAGCAGCGAATGCAATACACGAACAATTGAGCAAATAATACATAAAAACAAGGGCAGTGATGAAACATAAATGTTTTATCACTGCCCTTATTGTGTCAAAAATATATATTGTTTTACTATTATTATGAATATCAAAAGTTTTACTCAATTTTTTCGAGAAAATTGCAGGTTCTTAGGGCAGCGCCCTAAGGTGTTTTCCGCAGAAAACGCAACCCCATGCCTTAAAAGAGCTTTTTTGAAAAGAATTACTCACATTGCAATCCTTGCTTTTATACCTTCGATTATTTTATTCTTTGCGTCAATTGCCTCTTGTTTTGTAGGCTCTTTAACATCATTTAAAGTGTAGTTTATACCAAGCTCTTTATATTTATCCACACCTAAAGTGTTATATTCAAGCACTTCCAACGATGCAATATTTTTAAGGCCGCCTATATAATAACCTAAATTAAAAAGTGCATCTTCATTCATATTAACTTTCGGCACAACTACATGCCTTATCCATGTTTTTATGCCTTTTTCGCTTAAATATTCGGCAAACTCCAGCACATTTTTATTGCTTTGCCCTGTTAATTTTTTATGCTCTTTTTCATCTATATGCTTTATATCCAAAAGCACTAAATCGGTTAAATTTAAAAGTTTATCAAAATCGCTTGCGTTCTCTTTAGTGAACACAATGCCTGATGTATCAAGGCATGTGTGTATATTATTTTTTTTGCAAAGCGCAAAAAACTCTGCCACAAACTCTTTTTGCAAAAGCGCTTCGCCACCTGTTATTGTCACGCCACCTTTGACAAACTCTTTGCACGAATTATATTTTTCATACAATTTTTTAACCGACATTTTCTTGCCAATATTAATTTGCCATGTGTCGGGATTGTGGCAATAGGCACACCTTAACGGGCACCCTTGCATAAAAACCACAAAGCGTGCCCCGGGGCCGTCCACCGTGCCGAATGTGTCAATTGAATGTATAAAGCCGTCCATAAATCGCCCCTTTACAGCGCTTGATGAAATGTCCTTGAAATAACATCATCCTGTTGGCTTTTTGTAAGTTTTATAAAGTTTACCGCATAGCCTGAAACCCTAACTGTCAATTGAGGGAATAGTTCAGGATGTTTTTGTGCGTTTAGCAATGTTTCTTTTGTAAAAACATTTACGTTTAAATGATGTCCGCCTTTTTCAATATATCCATCAAGTAATGAAACCAAATTATTTATTTGTTGTTTGCTAGCCATTTTATTCTCCTCTTTTTTAGTTGTGAAAGATTACACTTTAAGTGAAAAATTTGTTTAAAACTAAATTACATACAGCAACTGTATGCGTTTAATATTTTTATGAATATAAAAATATTAAACATTACATTCCTTTTTAAAAATTCAAATTTAACAACAAGGTTTTGCTTTCGTATGCTTCATAAGCTCTTCAAATTCGCTCTCGCTTATAACTAAATCTTCGCTTTTTCCCAAAGCATTGGGAATTATTGAAAATGTATCGGAAATGCCATCTTGGGCATGTTCAAAAGGCAATTTTGCCACGCTTGCCAAAGACGCCGCCGCACCGCTTGTGTCTCTGCCGTGCATGGGGTTTGCGCCGGGCGCCAAAGGCTCGCCTTTTTTGCGGCCGTCGGGCGTGTTGCCTGTTTTTTTGCCGTAGACAACATTAGAAGTTATTGTCAAAATAGACATCGTATGCACGGAATTTCTATAGGTTTTATGCGAGCGTATTTTTTGCATAAAAGTTTCGACTAAATTTGCGGCGATGCTGTCAACCCTGTCGTCGTCATTGCCGTATTTGGGATAATCGCCCTCTATTTCATAGTCAATTATTATTCCATCTTCGCCCCTTATCACTTTCACTTTTGCATATTTTATCGCACTCAGTGAATCCGCAACCACGCTTAAACCTGCAATTCCGGTAGCAAAATATCGTTTGACATTTTTATCATGCAATGCCATTTGAATGCGCTCGTAAGCATATTTATCGTGCATATAATGTATGACATTAAGCGTATTAACGTAAAGCTGTGCAAGCCAGTCCATTGTGTTATCAAATTTTTCCATAACGTCTTTATATTTTAAATAATCGCCTGTGACGGCATTTGTTTTTGGCGCTACTTGCTCTTTTGAAATTTCATCAACACCGCCGTTTATCGCATATAAAAGACATTTTGCCAAATTTGCCCTTGCACCGAAAAACTGCATCTCTTTGCCAACTTTCATGGAGGAAACACAACATGCAATTGCATAGTCATCGCCATGAATAGGGCGCATAATATCGTCGTTTTCATATTGAATTGACGATGTTAAAATGCTCATCTTAGCACAATATTCTTTGAAATTACGTGGTAAATCTAAAGACCAAAGCACAGTTAAATTTGGCTCCGGCGCAGGGCCCAGTGTATCCAAAGTGTGCAAATATCTATACGAAGTTTTTGTAACAAGCGGCTTGCCTTTAACGCTTATTCCGCCGATAGACTCCGTAACCCAGGTGGGGTCTCCCGAGAAAAGCGCATTATATTCGGGCGTTCTCGCAAATTTAATCAAGCGCAATTTCATTATAAAATGGTCAATTAATTCTTGCGCACTTTTTTCGTTTAAGGTTCCCTCTTTAAAATCTCGCTCAATGTAAATATCTATAAATGTAGAGGTTCTTCCAAGGCTCATTGCGGCGCCATTTTGCTCTTTAACCGCTGCAAGATACCCAAAATAAAGCCACTGCAACGCTTGTCTTGTGTTGTTTGCCGGCTTTGAAATATCAAAGCCATATGCATTTCCAAGCTCGATTAATTCATAAAGTGCCTTTATTTGCTCTTTTAATTCTTCGCGCAAACGTATGCTTGTTTCTGTCATGGTTTTGCCGACACTTGCAATTTGATTTTGTTTATCTTCAATTAATTTATCGACACCATAAAGCGCTACTCTGCGGTAATCGCCTATTATTCTGCCCCTGCCATATGCGTCCGGCAAACCTGTAATTATGCCGCTTTTTCTCGCCTTTAGCATTTCGGGCGTATACACATCAAAAACACCATCGTTGTGGCTTTTGCGGTAATTATTAAATATATCGTTTATTTTTTCGCTTACTTCATAGCCGTTATCAAGACATGCCTTTTGCGCAACTTTTATGCCTCCAAACGGGTGCAATGGGCGTTTAAACGGTTTATCTGTTTGAAAGCCAACTATTTTTTCACGGTTTTTGTCTAAATATGCGGCATCGTGCGAATTAATTTTGCTTACAATTTCGGTGTCCATATCCAAAACACCACCTGAATCAATTTCTTTTTTACTTAAAACGCAGATATCTTCCCAAAGCTTTTTGGTATCGTCTGTTGCACTTTCCAAGAAACTTTCGTCGCCATCATACATCGTATAATTGCACAAAATAAAGTTGCGCACATCTATTAAATTTTTATTCCAACGACCATTTTTAAAATTACGCCACTCATTTTGCATTGTATTCTCCGATCCTGTTTTTGTTCAAAACAGCTTTGTTTTACAAATTTAAAATTAAATTTAACGCATAAATATTAGATTTTTAAAGATATACAAACTATACCTAAACAGTGTTATTTGTCTCTTATATACACAAAGCAATTTAATAAAGCACCAAACTTTTACAGCAAGGTGCAACGCATTTTATGTTTTGTTCATAATTTTATTTTTGTCTTAAACTTTATTTGTAATTGTGGTGAAAAAACCATATTATTAACTAATTCATCATCTAAAAACCACAATTATATTTTACCTCTTTGCCTTAAAAGATGCACTTGCAAAATAGCGCTGACGGTTTTACTGTCCATAATTTCGCCGCTAAGCACCATATCAACTGCCTTTGACAATTTAATTTTAAATGTGCTTACAAATTCGCCATTATCCAAATTTGTCTCGCCCATGCTTAGGCCTTTTGCCGCATAAATATAAATTATTTCATCGCAATAACCGCAAGTTGGCAAAACACTTACAAGCTCAATTATCTCTTTTGCTCTAAGGCCTGTTTCCTCTGCAAGTTCACGTTCTGCAGCGGCTTTTGGGTCTTCACCCACCTCTAATTTTCCGGCAGGTATCTCGATTAAAACCTTGCCGAACGGATATCTGAACTGACGAATTAAATAAATGCAATCGTCGTCGTCAATCGCAATTGTGCCTGCTCCACCTGTGTGGTGAACAACCTCTCTATATGCGCTAGAGCCATCGTGTAGTTTTACAACATCTTTGCTTACGCTTATAACTTTGCCATCAAATAATGTTTCACTGCTTATTTTTTCTTCAAAAAAGCTCTCGCTTTTGTCGTTCATAAATTCCCCAATCTATATATAATCTTACGATATATCACATTTATATTGTTTTAATTTGATAAGTAAATGCTGTGCCATAAATTAAAATTATTCTTTTTCTTCATCTTTTTCAAAAATTAGTTTTTCGCACAAAACGCTTTCAATATGCCTTTCGCCAACTTCTTTAACAGTAAATTTTATATCGCCAAATTCAACCGAGTTTTTCTCGCCTTGCATCGGTATTCTACCAAGCATATCAGCAAGCAAACCGCCAACTGTATCAGCGTCTGTCTCTGGCATCACCATATTAAAGCAATCGAACAAATCTTCTAAATCTGCAAAGCCGCCTGCCAAAATTTTGCCGTCTTCCAACGTTACAAATTCTTCTGTCTCATCATCAAATTCATCTTGAATATTTCCCACGATTTCCTCTAAAATATCTTCCATCGTGACAATGCCGCTTGTGCCACCATATTCATCCACAACTATGGCGACCTGTGTGTGCTTTGTCCTAAAATCCACAAGCAAATCCCTTGCCGGACGTGCCTCCGGTACAAACATTATGTCTTTTCGCATAAATTCTGTAACCGATTTATTGTCAACATCATCGTTTTCCCACATTAAAAGCAAATCTTTAACATAAAGCATGCCGACAATTTCATCTATATTTTTGCCGTAAACAGGCATACGACTTACGCCGTTTTTGTTGATAATCTGTATTATTTCGCTTACTACAGCCGTGTTTGGCACACTTATTAGCTCTGTTCTGTGCGTCATAATTTCACGTGCGCAAACCTCGTCAAACTCGACTATATTCGTTATCATTTCTTTTTGGTGCTCGTCTATAACATCGTCTTCAGCAACGTCATCCACCAAGTTTAAAAAATCTTCCTCGGTTACATCTTCGTGCACTTTTACATTTAACGATTTAAACAAAAGCACAGGCAAAAGGCTAAAAAGAAAGCCAATCGGCCTAAAAAGAGCGAAATTTTCGGGGTCATCTTTGCCGTGCAAGCCCCCAAAAGAAAACGCAAAAGTGTAAAGTACTATGTAAACCAGACATAAAGCAATAATATAAAGTGGGCTTATGCCTTGCGGAATAATTTGCAAAACGGAATAAAACGCAGCGGCAAAAGATAACAAAAAGCCAATGCTCGCACCGCAAATTCTGGTTGAAAAACCAAGGCTAAGCTGCTGTTCCTTTTCAGTGTCGTTTGCACAAAGCGAACCGACGCACCAAGCAAGCACAATCGACAACACAGCACCTGCAAAAGTAATGATAGTATAAATTAACTGCGTAAGACCATCGGGGTCCATATTAAATCTCCTTTTAAATAAATAAATTTATTTTTCTTTTTAATATAATGTAATAATAATACACATTTTTTCCAATTTTGTCAACTGTATTTTGTGTTTGATTGCATCTCAACCACTATATTTAGCGGTAAAGTAAAATTTAACGATATGTACATTTTACATGTGCATTTAAAAAAATAATTGTGCAATATTAAGGTAAATTAATATTGCACAATTATTTAAATCAATTTGTTTATACGCTTAAGTTTTTCAAAAAAATTTCTTTCGCTTTATCGTTATATTCTTTATAATCATTGTTTAAAAATTTTGAAAGTGCATTTTCTTTAAATTCCTGCCAGCTTTGCACTTCATCGTTTACCAAAATCGGGTAAAAATACACATTGTTTTCATCGGCACTGCTTAAATCTCCGGGAGCGTCTCCCACCATAAGCACATTTTGCCTTTCATAGCCTTTTTTAATAAGCTCGCCTATGCAAAAGGCTTTGCTGCCCTCGTTTTGGCTCATGATGACATCTACATATGGCATAAGTTTTTCCTCTTGCCATTCGCTTAAAAGCGCCTCGTAATTGGCAGAAGAAACAATCGCTATATCGGCATATTTTTTGGCATGCTCCAAAAATTCACGCACACCTTCATATGCTTTTTTCACCTCCGATGGCAGTTTTTCAATTGCTTCGTTAACCGCCAAAGACCAAGCAAGTGTTTTTTTAAGTATTTCGCTATTAGTTTTTTCTATCTCATTTTTCAAGGAAGAATTCGAAAGCTCTTTCGAATTTTCAACCCAGTTTTTCAAACTTTGCAAATCGTCTATTTTTTGCAAATTATCATCAACAAATTGCAATAAATAATACTGCGTTTTAAAGCGATTAACGCCACGTGTTAAACTAAAAAGGTTTATTTTCGCCCATTCTTTAAGCACTTTCTCGCTGTGATTTTCAAGGTTAAACTCCTTAACAAGGCAAGGGCCAAAGCACTCGTTGTGTTTAATATTCATCGTATCTATGGCACTTCCATCAGAATCTATGCATATTATAAAATCTTTCGATTTGATAAAATTGTCTATATTTTTTGTCATGTTTCATCTCCTTTTCTCGTTAAAACATTGCGCATTATAAGCGTAATTTCACAAAACCGACAGACTTTGTGTCCATCGGTTTTGCAATGTGTTATTTTAGGCGGGTTCGTATTGCATCAGATTGGCTACATGCGTGTGTCGAACAATCCGCAGAATGCATCAACAGGGTCAATGCCTTCGAACTCGCTTTCGCCACAAATTTTTTCAACAAGTGCATTTAATGAATTATCCGTTGTATCGTAAGTATTTATGAAAGTTTTCGCCTGTGGCACGTCCGCCAAAACGAAAGGATTATCAATACTTGCAACTATAACGGGAAGTTCGTGAACATACCATGGAATTTCACCGCCGCCTTTGCTCATCGCCCAAGAAACCCTTGCAGCTGTTTGTCCGGCACAGTTTACATTCGCAAGTGTAATTACTAAATCTTGCGCTTCAACGAAATCTTTTATAGGTGTTTTGCCTGCAAAATAAACCATTAAAGCCTTGCCCATAAGTGCTTTTTTGTCAATTTCTTCGCCGCGCATTGCTGCGGCTTGCATCTCTTTTTGTATATCAGCTTGCAAAACATCAAGCGGTGAAACAAAAATATTTACATCAAAGCCACGCTCTTCAAGTTTAGCTTTTAGTTTTTCTGCCGGTGTTGGGCCTGCGCCTGCTTTCATCATGCCGAAAATACCGCCGCCGTCTGCACCTTTAACAGGTACAATCATAATGCGTTTGTATTTTTCAGGTGTAATTGGCATAATATCTTGTTTGTTTTTAACCAAAGTTACAGATTTCTGTGCAATTTCTTTTGCCATGGCTTTATGCTCTTCACAGCCTACAATTTTTTCAACATTTTCAAGCGGTGGCATAATTTCTGTCTTTGCTTTTTTATGCATGCCTTTGCTTGCTTTAAGCCCTAAAATACGCTCTAATGCTTCTTGCAAACGTTTTTCTGTAATAATTCCGCTTTTATATCCCTCAAGCATATAGTTAAAATCTTCATCCATATCGTTGAAGAATAAGAACATATCACAACCGGCTTCAATTGCTCTTGGCAACATTTCGCTGCGTTTGTACATGCATGTTAAGCCCACCATGTGTGAGGCATCGGTTAAAATCATGCCGTTGTAGCCAAGTTTATCACGAAGTAAACCATATAATAATTCTTTTGAAAGTGTCGCCGGCATCACGTCTTCATCTTTTAAATTGGGGTTAAGTTTTTGGCTCCATGAAGGCAACATTATATGCCCTGCCATAATTGCTTCAAGGCCGCCGTCAATTAAGGTTTTGTACACGACACCGTAAGTATCCATCCATTTATCGCAATCGAATGTGTTCACGCTTGCTGAAAGATGTTGGTCTCTATCGTCTATTCCATCGCCGGGGAAATGCTTTGCCGCACAGCTAAAGCCTTCGTTTTCATGTGCGCCATCAAAATAAGCCTTTGCCATTCTCGCAACGGTTTTTGCATCGTTTGAGAAACAACGGCTAGGTATAATTGGGTTTCTCCAGTTGTAATTTATATCGCTAAGTGGTGCAAAGCTCATATTGCAGCCGATTGCCGCAGCCTCTTTATTGCCAATGCGACCCATTTCATAGGCATATTTTTCGCTGTTTGTTGCGCCAATTTTAACAGGCATACCAAGCAAAGTGCCATCTGTGCAAGCACCGTTGCCGCCGCCCTCTGTGTTACATGCAATAATTAGCGGAATTTTTGCGTTTTCCTGTAAAATTCGGTTTTGCTCGTAAACCTCTTTAGAGCTTGCCGGGTTATATCGAACGCCACCTATATGATATTTTTGTACTGAATCTTTTAAGTAGGATTCGTCCCTTGAAGAACCCATATTAAAAAACAATTGGCCTATTTTTTCTTCTGTCGTCATGCCTGCGATGGTGTCTTGCACCCATTTTATACTTTCGTCGTCTAAATTATAGGGTTTTGCCTTAAAATCAACCATGATAAACGCTCCTTATTTTTTATTTAATGTGCCGTGTATAGCCAAGCCCTGTCATTCCGATTGTAACCGATAAGCACCGCAGTGCAACCGCCGCAAGGCGGCTCTTAGCGAGTCGTGGGAATCCGTTCTTAAAGAAGTACGGATTCTTCACTTCGTTCAGAATGACATCTAGCCTATAAAACAGTTTTATCAATTGTTTTATATTATACATGCACACTTACTATTTACATTTATTATACAATATTTATCTGTTCATTTGTAACATAATTATGAATTTTTGTACAAAATCATGTTAATAATGTTGAGTTCTATAATGCTAATTGTACAAGATAGATAAAATTATCATGAATTTTAACATTCGCTTGCAATTTTTTGAAATAATGGAACGCAATTTGTGAATTTAACGGTGAATAATTGCGTTTAAATTTTTTATTCGCAACAAAAAACCGCAAGAAAACAACATAGTTTTCTTGCGGTTTAATTCAATTAAATGCACTGATTATTTTGCATATTCGATAGCACGAGATTCCCTAATAACATTAACTTTGATTTGTCCCGGATAATCGAGCTCTTCTTCAATTTTACGTGAAATATCATGCGCTAAAATTGTAATTGCATCGTCGCTGATAACATCAGGTTTAACCATGATGCGAACTTCACGTCCCGCTTGAATGGCAAAGCTTGTGTCAACACCGCTAAAGCCATTTGCAATTTCCTCAAGGCTTTCAAGGCGTTTGATATAATTTTCAACGTTTTCACGTCTTGCACCGGGACGTGCAGCGGAAATAGCATCTGCCGCCATAACCAAAAATGCAAGCGGAGATTTCGCTTCAACATCGCCGTGGTGAGCCTCAATTGCGTGAATAACCGCTGGGTTTTCTTTATACTTTTTGGCTATTTCAACGCCTATAGAAACATGGCTGCCTTCAATTTCATGGTCAAGCGCCTTACCGATATCGTGCAAGAGGCCTGCCCTTCTTGCCTGTGTTACATTAAGGCGCAATTCCGCCGCCAAAATGCCTGTGATATATGCCACTTCAAGCGAGTGATTAAGCACATTTTGTCCGTAGCTTGTACGGTATTTTAAACGTCCTAAAAGTTTCACTAAATCCGGGTGAACGCCGTGTAATCCAACGTCTAAAACTGCCCTGTCACCCTCACGTTTCATTGCAAGTTCCATTTCGTTGCGGCATTTTTCAACTGTCTCTTCAATACGAGCAGGGTGAATGCGTCCGTCTGTGATAAGCTTTTCAAGTGTTAAGCGTGCAACTTCTCTTCGCACAGGGTCAAAGCTTGAAAGCGTAATTGCCTCCGGTGTGTCATCAATGATTAAATCAACACCTGTTGCGGTTTCAAGCGCACGAATATTTCTGCCTTCACGGCCGATAATTCTGCCTTTCATTTCATCGCTTGGCAATGTTACAACCGAGACAGTGTTTTCGCTTGAATGATCTGCCGCACATCTTGCAATTGCTTGGCTTATAAGCTTTTTAGCCATCGTGTCGGCTTCGTCTTTAAGGTTTGTTTCATAGCTTGTGATGTGCATTGCCTTTTCGTGCGCAAGTTGTTCGTCAAGGCGGTTTAAAAGCATTTCTTTTGCTTGCTCTTGTGTTAAAGATGCTATGTTTTCAAGTTTTTCGGTTTGGCGAATTTTTAATTGTTCAATCTCGGATAATCTTGCCTCGGCAAGTTCTGCCCTTGCTTTTAAATCCGCCTCTTTTTCTTCAACTACAGACATTTTTTTGTCGATATTTTCTTCTTTTTGGTCAAGGCGCCTCTCTTGTCTTGTAAGCTCGTTGCGCCTCTCTTTAATTTCTTGGTCTGCAGCGGTTTTCATGCGAAGTGCTTCGTCTTTTGCCTCTATTAAGGCCTCTTTTCGTTTTTGTTGCGATGTTTTCATTGCATCGTTGATAATGCGTGTTGCTTCGGTTTCCGCGCTTTCAATTTTAGCTTCGGCCATTTTGCGGCGATATGCCACACCGATAAAGAAAAACAAAGTTCCCACAGCCAACAGAAGAACAAAAACAATCCATGCCGATATTTGTGGCATCATAGTGTTAATCTCCTATTCGTTTTTTGAATTTTGCGGCAATAGCCAAGCCGATATAATCCGAAACCGCCTAAAAGCACATAAATTGCACATCTAACGGCGTTATCCTCCTAGACAAACGC
>CAYJGV010000022.1:0-2355 GCA_964369715.1 uncultured Bacteroides sp.
CTATCACTTTTTTTGTGCCTTTTTACACTAAAAGTTTACGGCTTCGCTGGCTAAGCGTCTTTTTAGCTTTTGCTATTATTATTGCTTATGTTGACCATTAATCCGCACGTTTTTCAGCTCGACAAAATTAGTGCAACAACTATTAATAAATTCTATACCGTAAGAAATCATAATTATTATATTATTTTAGATTTAGAATAAATTTTAATTATTGCAAATACCTATTAATATGTGTTAAAATGTATTGGTATTGAAAATTCAGATATCAAAATATTCAAAGGGAGATTATATGTTAAAATTAATTATTGGTGGGTTCATTGTTGGTATAGCAAACATTATACCCGGGGTTAGCGGTGGTACAATGATGGTTATCTTCGGTATTTTCACCCCAATTATGACAGCCATTAGCGAAATCCTTTCAAAAAGCAGTTTGAAAAGCAAACTTAAACATATTAAATTTTTGGGCATTTTACTTGTTGGTGTTGCACTCGGCCTTGTTATTTTTGCAAATATAATGGAACTTGCATTGCAATTTATTCCAACACAAACAAAGTTTTTATTCTTTGGCATGATAGCTTTTTCTATTCCAATTTTAAAACGCAAAGAAATGCCGAAAGAAAAAATCAACATTTTACCGTTTATTATAGGTTGTGCAATCATTTTGACAATGATGTTCTTCGCACCTGAAGATGCAAATTTAATCATAACAGATTTCCCTGCTATTACAGCTTTATACCTTGTTAAAATGGTGTTTATGGGCATGATATCAGGCGCTGCAATGTTTGTTCCCGGTGTTAGCGGAAGTATGCTTTTATTAATTTTAGGTGAATATTACCTTTTTAATTCTCTTGTTGCAAATGTTACATCATTTGAGATGATTGTTTTAATTCCACTTGCATTTATGGCATTTGGAATTTTACTTGGAATTGTTTTAAGCAGTAAAGTAACTGCTTATGCACTTAAGAAAAACCATCGTGCTACGATGAGCCTTATTTTCGGCCTTGTAATTGCAAGTTGTGTCATGATTATTCCTTTTGATGCTTCTTATGATATAATGACAATTTTAACTTCTATTGTTGCGGCAATTATTGGCGGTGTGCTTGTTAGCTCACTTGAAAAACTTGTAAAATAATATTAAAAACAAACCGCTCACATCAAACAAGTGTTTTTTGTGAGCGGTTTTTTATTTGATTCCAAATTTGCTTTTATAATCAAGTCCCCATACTTCCATTGCTGATATTACAGGCTTTAAGCTTTTTCCAAGCTCTGTTAGGGTATATTCAACTTTTGGCGGCACCTCGGCATAAACCTTGCGGCTTAAAAGCCCACTCTCCTCCATTTGTCTTAAATTAGATGTTAGCATTTTTTGAGATATTCCATCAACAGACCTTTTCAATTCTCCAAAACGCTTTGTACCACCACTTAAATCACGTATAATTAAAATTTTCCATTTATCACTAATTAAAGTTAATGTTGTTTCAACAGGACACGCCGGTAATTTATTCATTTTAGCCCTCTTTCCATGCATTAGTATCTAATAGTAAGTATAGTACTTTATTGTGCGTACTTTACAAATCGTCACTATGATTATATTATATTAAGTAGATAAAAATGTCAATATATTTTATCGTTAATTGCAATATATAGATTGGAGAATGTTTATGACAATTAAAGAAATTTATGAAAAATTTGATAAAATCGGATGTCTTTCTTTTACAAGCATCAACGAGGATGGCGACCCTGAGTCTCGTATCGCACATTTGCGCGGTTATGATGAAGAAGGCATATATTTTATGACAATGTACACCAAAGAATTTTACAAACAGCTTAAGGCCAAAAATAAAATTGCCCTATGTGGGCTTGGGGCAAACACAGAAGTTAAGCATGACGAAAATGGCATGCCTGTTTTTGAGGGCGGTTATGCGATTCGTATGACAGGTACTGTCAACGAAATAAGCATGGACGATTTAAAGAAAAAAAACAACCCAATGTTCGATTTATGTATTAAAGACCATGAAAAATATAATGCAATGGTAACTTTTTGTATAACATCAGGCAGGGGTGATGTTTTTGATTATGATTTCGAATTTGTAAATCGTGACCACAAACTAGAGCGCATTTATTTTAATTATAACGGTGCTACACCAAAATATCGTGGTTTGAAAATCGACCAAGATCTTTGTATTTCATGCGGACTATGTAATGAAAAATGTTCATTTTCTGCCATTAAAATTGAAGATGATAAATATTCTATCGATAAATATCGCTGTGATGAATGTGGCGATTGCTATATAAGCTGTCCTGTAAAGGCTATTAGTTATTAATTTAATACATATAAAATGGGTGGTAAAGAAA